>JBHIDD010000190.1:0-5529 GCA_046759925.1 Kiloniellaceae bacterium | reverse complement strand
AAGCGCTTGCAGAGCGGTCTTGGCCCGGCCATTCGGGGCCGGATCAAGAACACTCTGCTTAGCCCTGGCCAAGGGCGAAAGCGTCCCAATCCGGGTGGCCTACGTGCCGGGGCCGAATCTGCGTCCGGTGGCGCAGCGCTACGCCTGCCTGGACCGGCGCCGCCCCGACGGCGGGCTGTACCGCTACGCAGGCCGGTGGCGCGGGTTCTCCGCCGAGCCGCCGGTCGATGCCGACCGGCCGGTGAGGGATTGGCCCGAGACCTTCCGGAGGGCCGGGCCGGGATGAAAGCCGCCGTGATCGTCTTTCCGGGATCGAACTGCGACCGGGACATCCAGGTCGCGCTCGGCCAATCCATGGCCGCACGCGCGGAACACGAAGCGCCGATCATGGTCTGGCACAAGGACGCGGATTTCGACCGGGTCGATTTGATCGTCCTGCCGGGCGGCTTCTCCTACGGCGACTATCTGCGCCCGGGCGCGATGGCGGCGCATTCGCCGGTGATGCACGAGGTGGTCCGCCGCGCCCGCCGGGGCGTGCCGGTCCTGGGCATCTGCAACGGCTTTCAGGTCTTGACCGAATCCGGCCTGCTGCCCGGCGCGCTCATCCGCAACGCCAGCCTCAGGTTCGTCTGCAAGGATGTCCACATCCGGGTCGAGACCGACCGGAGCATCTTCACCAACGGCTACGAGACCGGCCAGGCGATCCGGATTCCGGTCGCCCACCACGAGGGCAACTACGTCGCCGCCGAGGACGAGCTCGAGCGCCTGGAGGAGTCCGGCCAGATCGCCTTCCGCTACTGCGATCGAGACGGCGCGCCGAGTGCGGCGGCCAATCCCAACGGCTCGGCCCGCAATATCGCCGGCCTCTACAACGCGACCAAGACGGTCCTCGGCATGATGCCGCATCCCGAGCGCCTCGCCGACCCGGCGCTCGGCGGCACCGACGGGCGGCCGCTCTTCGACGGCCTGGTCGAGGCGCTCTCGTGACCGAGCCCGCGCGGCGGAACCCGGAGACGCGCGGCCAGATCACCCCCGAGATCGTCGCCGGGCACGGCCTTTCGGCCGACGAGTTCGAGCGCGTCCTGGGGATCATGGGCCGCGCGCCGAACTTGCTCGAGCTCGGCATCTTCGCGGTCATGTGGTCCGAGCACTGCTCCTACAAGTCCTCCAAGATCTGGCTGAAGACCCTGCCCACCCAAGCGCCCCACGTGATCCACGGCCCGGGCGAAAACGCCGGGGTGATCGACATCGGCGGGGGCCTGGCCGCGGTCTTCAAGATGGAGAGCCACAATCATCCGAGCTTCATCGAGCCCTACCAGGGCGCGGCGACCGGGGTGGGCGGCATCCTGCGCGACGTCTTCACCATGGGCGCCCGGCCCATCGCCATCCTCAATGCGCTGCGCTTCGGCGATCCCAAGCATCCCAAGACCCGCCACCTGGTGGCCGGCGTGGTCGCGGGGATCGGCGGCTACGGCAACTGCGTCGGCGTGCCCACCGTGGGCGGCGAGGTCAACTTCGACGCCGCCTACAACGGCAACATCCTGGTCAACGCCATGACCGTGGGGCTCGCGCCGAAAGACCGCATCTTCACCGCGGCGGCGGCCGGGCCCGGCAACCCGGTGATCTACGTCGGCTCCAGGACCGGGCGCGACGGCATCCACGGCGCGACCATGGCCTCGGCCGAGTTCCGCGCGGACTCGGATGAAAAGCGCCCCACGGTCCAGGTCGGCGATCCCTTCACCGAGAAGCTTCTGATCGAAGCCTGTCTGGAGCTCATGGCGACCGACGCCATCGTCGCGATCCAGGATATGGGTGCGGCGGGACTGACCTGCGCCTCCTTCGAGATGGCCTCCAAGGGCGGCATGGGGGTCGAGCTCGAGCTCGACAAGGTGCCCTGCCGGGAAGACGGCATGACGCCTTACGAGATGATGCTCTCGGAAAGCCAGGAGCGCATGCTCATGGTGCTCCAGCCCGGCAAGGAGACGCTCGCCCGGGAAATCTTCGAGAAGTGGGACCTGGAATTCGCCGTCGTCGGCCGCCTGACCGCTACGGGGCGCATGGTCCTCAAGTTGCACGGGGAGGTGGTCGGAGACCTGCCGATCGACCCGCTGGCCGAGGCCGCGCCCGAGTACGACCGGCCGTGGAGCCCCGCGCCGGCGCCCGCGGAGATCGACCCCGCAAGCCTGGAACCGCCCGCGGACCCGGCCCGGGTACTGCTCGGCCTCCTGGGCTTGCCCGACCTGAGCTCGAAACGCTGGATCTGGGAGCAGTACGACCACATGGTCATGGCCGATACCGTCGGCCGGCCGGGCGGCGACGCCGCGGTGGTGCGGATCCACGGCAGCCGAAGGGCGCTGGCGATCACCACCGACTGCACGCCCCGCTACTGCCAGGCGAACCCCAAGCGCGGCGGCGCCCAGGCGGTCGCCGAGACCTGGCGCAACCTGACCGCGGTGGGCGCCCGGCCGCTGGCGATCACCGACAACCTGAACTTCGGCAACCCGGAGCGGCCGGAGATCATGGGCCAGTTCGTCGGCTGCATCACAGGCATCCGCGAGGCCTGCCGGGCGCTCGACTACCCGGTCGTCTCGGGCAACGTCTCGCTCTACAACGAGACCGATGGCCAGGGCATCCCGCCGACCCCTGCCATCGGCGGGCTCGGCCTGATCGCGGACATCGGCCGGATCGCGGACCCGGCCTTCAAGGCCGCGGGCGAGGCCATCGTGCTGATCGGCGAGACCCGGGGCCAGCTGGGCGCCTCGATCTACCTGCGCGAGATCGCGGGCCGCAGAGACGGAGCGCCCCCGCCGGTCGACCTCGAGGCCGAGCGGCGCAACGGCGACTTCGTGCGGGGCCTCATCGAGGCCGGCCGGGTGACCGCCTGCCACGACCTCTCCGACGGCGGCCTGGCGGTGGCGCTGGCCGAGATGGCGATCGCCGGGGATCTGGGCGCGACGATCGAACGGCCGCGCGGCGCGGAGGTGGCCGAAAAGGCCCCAATGCATGGGTGGTTGTTCGGCGAAGATCAGGCGCGGTATCTTGTGACCGCGCCGCAGGCGGCGGCGCTGCTGGAGGCCGCGCGGGCGGCGGGCGTTCCGGCGGCGGCGATCGGGGCGACCGGCGGTTCCGCGTTGACCTTGCCCGGGGGATACACCATATCCCTGGGCGAGTTGAAGGCGGCGCACGAGGGCTGGTTGCCCGCCTACATGGGCGGTTGAGCCCTCGAGCGGCCTTAAGGAGGCAGAGCGAAGGACAAACCGCCATGGCGATGACCCCGTCGGAAATCGAAAGCATGATCAAGCAAGCGATTCCGGACGCCGAGGTCAACATCGAGGACCTGCGCGGCGACGGCGACCATTACGCCGCCTACGTCGTCTCGCCGTCCTTCAAGGGCAAGACCCGGGTGCAGCAGCACCAGATGGTTTACAAGGCCTTGGAGGGCCGCATGGGTAGCCAGCTGCATGCGCTGGCGTTGCAGACCTCGGCGCCGCGGGATTCTTAAAAGGACTTACCGCGCGCCGGCGCGGTGGAGAACACGAGGAACAGGGTCATGGACGATCTGGTCGCCAAACGCATCCGACAGGAGATCCGGGACAACGACGTCGTCCTCTTCATGAAGGGCAGCCCGGTCTTCCCGCAGTGCGGCTTCTCGGCCGCCGTCGTGCAGGCGCTCTCGCACCTGGGCGTCAAGTTCAAGGGCATCGACGTGCTCGAGGACCCGGGCCTGCGCCAGGGCGTCAAGCACTTCAGCAACTGGCCGACCATCCCGCAGCTCTACGTCAAGGGCGAGTTCGTCGGCGGCTGCGACATCGTCCGCGAGATGTTCCAGACCGGCGAGCTGCAGGAGCTGCTGCACAGCCGCGGCATCGACGCCAAGCCGGCGGCTTGAGCGGCCGGCACGACACTTTCGCGCGATCGCCGGGCCACACCTTGGGAAGGCGGTGGCCCGCGTGCTTTGCGGAAGACCTCACCGCCGCCGCCCGGCTTGCCCGGCCCGGGTCCGCGCTGGCAAGATTTGCTGGCACGATTTATGACCGGAGCCGGGGCATGACCTTGAGAGCGCTCGACCACGTCACCATCCGCACGGCCGATCTGGCCGGCATGACCGCGTTCTACACGGAGACGCTCGGGCTCGAGCCCGGGCCGCGGCCGCCGGTCCGCGTCGCCGGCGCGTGGCTCTACTGCGGCGGCCGGCCGGTGGTGCACCTGGTCGAGGTCGCCGAGGCCCCGCGCGGCGCTCGCCTCGGCGAAGCCTTCGGCGGAGCCAGGGAAGGCCCCCGCATCGAGCATTTCGCCTTCCGCGCCCAAGGCCTGGCCGAATTCCTCGGCCACCTGCGCGCGCGCGACATCGCCCACCGGTTCGCCGTCGTGCCCGGCTTGGAACTGCGCCAGGTCCACATTTCCGATCCCGACGGCAACCACGTCGAGATCGCCTTCGGCCCCGAGGAGGCGCTGCCGCCGGAGCCCTTCGCGCCGGCGGCGTAAGCGCGCCCGGTTCGCCAGGGGATTTTGGGCGTCGCGCGCCCGAGGCGCCCTTGATCGCGCTTCCGCGCCGCGGTCCAGTTCGCGATTCGGGCCGGACGAACCGATCTGCTGCCATGCAACGGCGCAATTTTATCGACGATGAATATCAGCACGGGAGAAAACCGATCATGCCCAAACCGCGTCAGCCCGTTCCGCCCCTGGAGGTCCCCACCCTCGACGGCGGCACCTGGAAGCTATCCGAGCAAAAACCGGAAAACTTCACCATGGTCGTCTTCTACCGCGGCCTGCACTGCCCGATCTGCAGCCGGTATCTGGCCGATCTCGACCGCAGGTCCGCGGAATTCAAGAAGCGCGGCGTCGAGGTGCTCGTGGTCAGCAGCGACGACGAGGCGCGGGCCCGGCAAGCGGCAAGCGACTGGAAACTCAACAACCTCACCGTCGGATACGGCCTGGATCTCGGCATCGCGCGTGACTGGGGCCTCTACGTGTCCTCTGGCGTCGGCAAGACCTCGGCCGGGATCGAAGAGCCGGAGCGCTTCAACGAGCCGGGGCTGTTCCTGATCCGGCCGGACGGCACGCTTTATTTCGGCACGGTCCAGACCATGCCCTTTGCCCGGCCCAGCTTCGGCGACATCCTGCCGGCGATCGATTTCGTCCTGGCCAGGAACTATCCGGCCCGCGGCGAAGCCTGAACGGCGGCGCGAAACCGGCCCCGGATTTCGGGGCCGGTGCACGTGGCGCCGCGCCCTCGTCGGCGGCCGTCCTACCGCGAGTAGTATTCGATGACCAGGTTCGGCTCCATCTGCACCGGGTAGGGCACGTCGGCCAGCTTGGGCGCGCGGACGTAGCGGGCCTTCATGTCCTTGTAGTCGACGTCGATGTAGTCGGGGATATCGCGCTCCGGCGACTCGGCGGCCTCCAGCACCAGCGGCAGCTCGCGGCTCTTGGCCTTGATCTGGATCTCGTCGCCGTCGCGCACCTGGTAGGAGGGGATGTTGACCCGCTTGCCGTTGACCCTGATGTGGCCGTGGTTGACGAACTGGC
>JBHIDD010000189.1:0-5576 GCA_046759925.1 Kiloniellaceae bacterium | reverse complement strand
ATTTGGATCAGCCGCTCGGCGCCCGCCGCCGCGGCCGCCTCGGCAACCGTCTGCGCGCCGCGGGCATGGACCGCAGCGAACGTCTGCGCGCCCTTTTCGTAGAGGATGCCGACCATGTTGATCGCGGCCGCCGCGCCTTCGACCGCGGCGCCGACCGAGACCTCGTCCTGGACCACGGCGCGGATCGGCGTGATCTGCCCGACATCGCCCAAGGGCTTGAGAAAGTGCGCCTGCGAGGGGCGCCGCACCGCGACCCGGATGACCCAGCCCTGCTTGGCCAGGCGTTGGACGACGTAACGCCCGATGAATCCGGATCCGCCGAATATGGTGACGACACGCGCTGCCATGCGCTTCCCCTCCGCGACATGGCCGCCCCGCCGGCGCGCCCACGCCGCGTTTATATACTAAGTACCCGGGCAAGTTGACAGCCCGAATCGCCCGTAATGTCTTGACAGACCCCCGGCCCTGGCGAGAATGCGCCCACTTTCCCTGGTCTTTGGCCCGGCGCGCCGGTGCCAAAGCGGCGGCGTATGTGAAACTTGCAGACCCATCTCCATCAGAACGATCTGCCGCCCGGACTCGATTTCGGCGAGTCGGTCGCCGTGGATACCGAGACCATGGGCCTCGAACCGGGGCGCGACCGGCTGTGCCTGATCCAGCTCTCGGCCGGCGACGACGTCTGCCACCTGGTGCAGTTCCGCGACGGGAATTACGAGGCGCCGAACCTCAAGGCGCTGCTCGGCGACACCCGGGTGGCCAAGCTGTTTCATTTCGCCCGCTTCGACCTGGCCGTGATCCAGCGCTACCTCGGCCTCAGCTGCCGCCCGGTCTACTGCACCAAGATCGCCTCCAGGCTGGCGCGCACCTTCACAGACCGGCACGGCCTCAAGGACCTGTGCCGTGATCTCCTCGGGGTGGAGATTTCCAAGCAGCAGCAGTCCTCCGACTGGGGCGCGCCGGAGCTCAGCGAGGAACAGTTGCGCTACGCCGCCTCGGACGTCGTTCACCTGCATGAGCTGCGCCGGGTCCTGAACGAGATGCTCGCGCGCGAGGGGCGGATGGAACTGGCCGAAGCCTGCTTCGATTTTCTGCCGAACCGGGCCGCGCTCGACCTTGCCGGCTGGAACGATGTAGACATCTTCGCGCACTGACGCGTATCACGGCTCGGGCCAGCGCGGTAATAATTTACGCAGGGCTCCCGCGCCGCGCCGGTCTTCGCTATAATTCCGCCGCGAATCTGCGGTTCGACCCGGACCGAACGGGGGCAAACAGGAATGAACGATCGTAAGGGGTGGTCATGAAGCCGCAGGCCGACCGCATGCCGGACGACGGGCCTCGGGACAGCGCGGGCCCCGATGCCAAGACGCGCGACCTGGACGCGGGCCGCGGAGTCTTGCGCCTGGAGGCCAAGGGGCTGGAGGCACTGGCCAAGTCCCTCGACGACAGCTTCTCCCGGGTGCTCGACATCCTGGATGCGGTGACCGGGCGGATCACCGTGACCGGCATGGGCAAATCCGGCCACGTCGCCCGCAAGATCGCGGCGACGCTGGCCTCGACGGGCACCCCGGCCCAATTCGTCCATCCCGGCGAGGCGAGTCACGGGGACCTCGGCATGATCGCGCCCGGGGATGCCGTGCTCGCCTTGTCCTTCTCGGGCGATACCGCGGAGCTCAGCGACATGATCGCCTATACCCGGCGCTTTGCCATCCCGCTCGTGGCCATGACCGGCAAGGGGCGCAGCGCGCTCGCGGACTCGGCCGACGCGACCATCATCCTGCCGCGAGCCCCCGAGGCCGGCCCCTTGGGTCTGGCGCCGACCACCTCCACAACCATGATGGTGGCGCTCGGCGACGCGATCGCGATTGCGCTCTTGGAGCGCAAGGGGTTCTCGGCCCGGGATTTCCAGGTCCTGCACCCCGGCGGCTCCCTCGGCCGCAAGCTACTGCGCGTCTCCGATATCATGCACGGGCCCGAGGAGCTGCCGCTCTGCCGGCCGGAGACCCCCATGGCCGAGGCGATCCTCGTGATGACCAACCGGCGCTTCGGATGCGTTGGCGTTACCGACGAGACGGGACTCCTCCGCGGCATCATCACAGACGGCGATCTGCGCCGGCACATGGACCCCGGGCTGCTGGAGTTCCCCGCGGCAGACGTCATGACCGCATCCCCGAAGACGATCCGGGCCCAGGCGCTTGCCGCCGAAGCACTCGGTCTGATGAACGCCTGCGCGATCACCAGCCTCTTCGTGGTCGAGGACCGGCGCCCGATCGGGATCCTGCACATGCACGACTGCCTGCGCGCGGGCGTGGCCTGAGCCGATCGAAGATGAGACAGGCCACCAGCACCGTCCCCGGATATCGCACGTTGCCTGTCGGCGTGCGGCTGCGGCGCATCCGGCCGCCGCCGCTTCTGTCCGGGCGCAACCGGTACAGCGCCTTCGTCGGGCTGATGAAGGTGGCCCTGCCGGCCACGGCGGCGGCGCTGATCCTGCTCGTCGTGGCCTGGCCGCAGTTCGTGTTCGAGGACGATCGCTTCCGGCTCAGCGTCTCCAAGCTGGCGCCGGAGCAGGCGCAGAGCCTCACCATGCTCAATGCCCGCTACGAGGGCATCGACGCGAAGAATCAGCCTTACACGATCACCGCCGACATGGCCACACGGTCGATGAGCGACGAGGACCTGATCGAGCTTCAGCTGCCCAAGGCCGACATCACGCTTGACGACGGCACTTGGCTGGCGCTGAACGCCCGAACCGGTTACTACCGGCGGGAAAGCCGGCTGCTCGATTTGGCGGGTTCGGTCAACCTGTTTCACGACCAGGGCTTCGAGATGCGCACCGAAGCCGCCAGGATCGACCTGGACAAGGGCACCGCCAACGGCGCCCAGGCGGTCGAGGGGCAGGGCGCCTTCGGTTTCATCAACGCCGAGGGCTTCCGGGTTCTGGACCGGGGCGCACGGATATTTTTTACCGGCGCGACTCGCCTGATCGTCCTGCCCAATGCCAAGGACGTCCTGCGGTGAAACATCCGGCCAGATCCGCGATAGTCCGGGGCTTGCCATCTGCGCCGGTGGCGGCTCTGCTTCTCGTGTTCCTGCCCCTGCTCGGCGGCATGGACCCGGTCGCGGCGCAGAGCATCTCGGCGTTTAAGGGCGGCGACGCGCCGCTGGAGATCTACGCCGAGGAGGGCATCGAATGGCGGCGCAACGAGCAGCTCTACATCGCGCGCGGCAACGCGCAGGCGGCCCGCGGCGACCTCACGGTCTACGCCGACGTGATGACCGCCCATTACCGCCAGGCCGAGACCGGCGACTCGGAAATCGACCGCATCGACGTCGAGGGTAACGTCCGTATCGTCTCGCCGACCGAGACCGTCTACGGCGACCGGGGCGCCTACGACGTGGTCAACGGAGTCCTGGTCCTGGTCGGCGACAACCTGCGGCTGGAAGGCGAGCGGGACGTGATTACCGCCCGCGACAGCCTGGAGTACTGGGAACAGAAAAAGCAGGCGGTGGCCCGCGGTGCCGCGGAGGCGGTCCGGGAGGACAAGTGGATCCGGGCCGACGTGCTCACCGCCCACTTCGAGCCGGACGCCGAGGACAACCTGAAACTCACCCGGATCGACGCCTTCGGCAACGTCCGGCTCTCCACCGCAACCGAATTCGCCGGCGCTGACAAGGGCGTGTACTATGTCGATCGAGAGTTCGCGACCCTGACCGGGTCGGTGAAGATCACGCGCGGTGACAATCAATTGAACGGCGAATACGCCGAGGTCGACCTGGCCGCCGGGGTGAGCCGGCTGCTTTCGGCCCCGCCCGGCGGCAAGGGCTCCGGCCGGGTGCGCGCCCTGATCGTCCCGAAGCGCAAGCCGGATATCGGCGGCGAGTCTTAAACCCCTGGGAATGCCGGCGGCAAAGCCATGACGCGAAGGTCCGAGAGCGATCCGAATCAGCGTGCGCCGGAAAGGGCCGGGCCGCGGCTCATCGCCGAGAACAAGGGCTTAACCGCCAACAATATCGGCAAGAGCTTCAAGAAGCGGCCGGTCCTGCGCGGCGTGAGCCTCTCGGTGCAGCGCGGCGAGGCGATCGGCCTGCTCGGCCCCAACGGTGCCGGCAAGACCACCTGCTTCTACATCATCACCGGTCTGCTCGCTCCCGAATATGGCTGGATCAGCCTGCACGGCCATAACATCACCGACATGCCGATGTATCGCCGGGCCCGGATGGGCATCGGCTACCTGCCGCAGGAGGCCTCGATTTTCCGCGGCCTGACCGTGGAGCAGAACATCCGGGGCGTGCTCGAGGTCGTCGAGCCGCTGCGCGAGCGGCGCGAGGCCATGCTCGACGATCTCCTGGCCGAGTTCTCGATCACGCACCTCAGACGCACGCCCGCGCTCGCGCTGTCCGGCGGCGAGCGGCGGCGCGTCGAGATCGCGCGGGCGCTGGCCTCGGAGCCCAACTTCATCCTGCTGGACGAGCCCCTGGCCGGCATCGACCCGATCGCCGTCAACGACATCCGCGACCTGGTATCGCACCTGAAGGACCGCGGCCTGGGCGTGCTGATCACCGACCACAACGTCCGCGAGACCCTGGAAATCGTCGATCGCGCGTACATCCTCCACGACGGCCTGGTCCTGATGGAAGGCGAGCCCGGCGAAATCGTTTCCCACGAGGACGTGAGGCGTGTTTACTTGGGTGAAAGGTTTACTCTGTAGGGGTTTCCGGTATGGCGGTGACCCAGAGGTTGGACCTTCGCCAAAGTCAGTCCCTGGTCATGACGCCGCAGCTGCAGCAGGCGATCAAGATGTTGCAGCTCTCCAACCAGGAACTGGTGGCGTATGTGAACCAGGAACTCGAGCACAACCCACTGCTTGAGCGTGACGAGGGCGAAGGCGAAGATGGCCAGGATACGGCAGGCGCGGCGGACGGCAGCCCCGCGGAACCGCCCGGTGTCGCCGTGGCCGGGCGGGACGGCCCGCACGGCGTCCCGGATACGCTGGATCTGACCAGCGCCGAAACCCTGCCGGACGGCGCCGAGGCGCCGCTCGATACCGACTTCGAAAACCTCTACGACGGCGGCGCGGCGGACGGCTGGTCATCGGGCGAGCGGGCCTTCTCGGCGCCGCGCGCGGGCGGCGCCGGAACCGCGGCCGGCGAGGACTCGCCCGAACAGCGGCTGCCCCAGACCGTGAGCTTGCGCCAGCACCTGCTGAACCAGCTGCAGATGGACATCTCCGATCCGGTCGACCGGATGATCGGAGTCCATTTGATCGAGATGCTCGACGACTCCGGCTATCTCACCGGCGACCTCGACGGCCTTGCCGACCTGATGGACTGCGAGCCGGCCCGCGTAGAGGCCACGCTCGAAGTGATGCAGCGCTTTGACCCGGCCGGGATCTTCGCGCGCTCCCTGCGCGAGTGCCTCGCCCTGCAACTGGCCGACCGCAACCGCCTCGACCCCGCCATGGAAGCGATGCTCGATAACCTGCCGCTGATCGCCAAGCGCGATTTGGCGGCCCTGCGCAAGGTCTGCGGCGTCAGTGACGAGGACCTCGCCGTAATGATATCGGAGATCAAGGCCC
>JBHIDD010000188.1:0-5598 GCA_046759925.1 Kiloniellaceae bacterium | reverse complement strand
TACGCCCACGTCACCTTCTTCCTGAATGGCGGGCGCGAGGCGGAGTTTCCGGGCGAGACGCGGATTCTCATCCCTTCCCCCAAGGTGCCGACCTACGATCTGAAGCCCGAAATGTCGGCCCCCGAGGTGACCGACACGCTGGTCGAGGCCATTCGGGGCGGTCGGTTCGACCTGATCGTGGTCAACTACGCCAACGGCGACATGGTCGGCCACACCGGGAACCTGCAGGCCGCGATCCGGGCGGTCGAGGCGGTCGACCGCTGCATCGGCCGCCTGGCCGAGGCGGTCGAAAGGGCCGGCGGCGCGCTGCTCATCACCGCCGACCACGGCAACGCCGAACAGATGTCGGACCCGGAGACGGGCCAGCCGCATACCGCGCACACCATGAACAAGGTGCCGGTCATCCTGGTCAACCCGCCGGCCCGGGTCAGCGCGCTCGGCAACGGGCGTCTGGCCGACATCGCGCCGACCATCTTGGACCTCATGGGGCTGCCGAAGCCGGCCGAAATGACCGGCCGGAGCCTGGTTTGCCCGGAATTCGGGAGGCCGGAACAAGCGGCCGGATCCCGGTCCGCCGCCGCGCGCGCGGCGGCGGTGGCGTAGAGGGGCGCGGCGTGCGCACACCCCCCGCGATTTTTTGCGCCCCGCGCGCCGGCCGGGCGGCGGCGGCGGTCCTGTGGCCGGCCGCGACCCTGCCGACAGCGGCCCAACAGGAGCGGCTCGAAGCGGTGGAACGCCGGCTCGAGGCGGACCGGACCAAGGCCGAGGAACTCGGTCGCAAGGGCGCGGCGCTCGAGCTGGAGATCGAGGCGCTGCGGACGGACTCCATCGCCGCCGCCCGCCAGGCGCAGAATCTGGAGGCCGAGCTCTCCGCCATCGAAGCGCGGCTGGCCGAACTCGGGCGCAAGGAGACCGAAATGGTGGCCGCGCTGCAGGCCCGGCGCCGACAGCTCGGCGTCACCCTCGCCGCCCTGCAGCGGATCGCGCTCCAGCCGGTGGATTCCCTGATCGCCAGCCCGGGCTCGCCGATCGACATGGTCCGCAGCGCCATGCTGCTGCGCGTCGCCGTGCCCGCGATCAAGCGGCGCGCCGAGGTGCTGCGGGGCGAGCTCCTCGCCCTGGACACCTTGCGGGGGCGGATCGCGCTGCAGCGAAACGAATCGACCGAGACCGCCCGGGCACTGGACGCGGAGCGCGAACGGCTCGCCGCCCTGATCCGGCGCAAGACCGCGATCCGGGCCGCGACCGCGGCCGAACAGGAGGCCGCACGCGCCCGGGCGGCGCGGCTGACCGAACAGGCCAAGGACTTGCGCGAGCTTATCGAAAGGATCGAACGCGCGGCCCGGGAGCGCGCCGAACGCGAGGCCCGGGAGCGCGCCGAGCGCGAGGCCGCGCGACGGGCGGCCGGCGCGCCGGAGGCCGAATCCAAGGATCAGGGCCCGGCACCCTCGGCGGGCCGCTGGGCGGCACTGGCGAAGCCGGCCAACATCCGGCCCTTTCCCAGCTCGCGCGCGAGCCTGATCATGCCCGCCCGCGGCCGGGTGGTGACCCGCTACGGCCAGGAACTGGGCGACGACAGCGTGGCCAAAGGGATAACCATCGCCGCGCGCAGCGGCGCCCAGGTGGTGGCGCCCTACGACGGCCAGGTTGTCTACGCCGGAAGCTTTCGGCGCTACGGCCAAATCTTGATCATCGAGCACGGCGGGCGATATCATACGCTACTGGCCGGTCTCGACCGGATCGATGCGGTGCCCGGTCAATGGCTGCTCGCTGGCGAGCCGGTGGGCATTCTCGGCGCCCCTCGGGACGGCCATCCGGAACTCTACCTCGAGCTCCGGCGCACGGGCCAACCCATCAATCCGCTCCCGTGGCTGGCAACAACCGGCGATAAGGTGCGAGGGTGATGCGCAAACTGCAACTTGCGGCCTTCCTGGCCGCCCTGATTGTCTTCGTCCCGCAAGGGACATCGGCGCAGGACAACCGGTCCGAGACCTATCGGCAGCTAAAGCTGTTCGGTGATGTCTTCGAGCGCGTGCGCGCCGACTATGTCGAAGAGGTCTCCGACGAGAAGCTCATCGAATCCGCCATACAGGGGATGCTGTCCGCCCTGGACCCGCATTCCAGCTACCTCAATCCAGACTCCTTCCGGGACATGCGGGTCCAGACCAAGGGCGAGTTCGGCGGACTCGGCATCGAGGTGACGATGGAGAACGGCCTGGTCAAGGTGGTCTCGCCGATCGACGACACCCCGGCCTTCCGCGCCGGGGTCGAGGCGGGCGATTTGATCACCCATCTCGATTCGGAGCCGGTGCTGGGGCTGACGCTGTCCGAGGCGGTCGAGAAAATGCGCGGGCCGGTGAACACCGACCTCCGGGTGACCATCCGCCGCGAGGGCCGCGAGCCCTTCGACATCACGATCACCCGGGACATCATCAAGATCACCTCGGTGCGCAGCCGCGCCGAAGGCAATGTCGCCTACCTGCGGATCACCACCTTCAACGAGAAAACCTCGGCCAACTTGGAGATCGAGGTCAAAAAGCTCAAGGAGAAGCTGGGCGACAGCATTGCCGGCTACGTCATCGACCTGCGGAACAACCCCGGCGGTCTGCTCGATCAGGCGATCGCGGTATCGGACGCCTTCCTGAACCAAGGCGAGATCGTCTCGACCCGGGGCCGCGACCCCAACGACGCCCAGCGCTACAACGCCCGAGACGGGGAGATCGCCGACGGCCTGCCGATCGTGGTGCTGATCAACGGCGGCTCGGCCTCGGCCTCGGAAATCGTCGCCGGCGCGCTGCAGGATCACCGCCGCGCCATCGTGCTCGGCACCCGCTCGTTCGGCAAGGGCTCGGTCCAGACGATCATTCCGCTGAGCGGCGAGGGCGCCATGCGCCTGACCACCGCGCGCTATTTCACGCCTTCCGGCCGCTCGATCCAGGCCACGGGAATCGAGCCCGATATCGTCGTCGAGCAAGCCCGCCTCGAGACCGTCGAGCCCGGCCCGCGGCGGCGCGAATCCGACCTGCGTGGTGCGCTGGACAGCCGCGGCGGCAGCGCCGCGCCCGACACCGGCGAGACCGGGAAATCGGCCGCGCCCGCCGCGCAGCAGGACTATCAATTGGCCCGGGCGCTCGACCTTTTGCGCGGCCTCGCCCTGTTAAGCGAGCGCGCCATCGACTAGGAGCCTGCGAGGTCGCGGGCCGGGTCGTAAGCGGAGTAGCCGTTGATTCCTCCACCGCAGCCCCCATCGAGGCTTGGCAGCCGCGCCCTGATCCTGGCCTGGCTGCTCCTGCTGGGCACGCTCGCTGCGGCGGTCGGTTACGTCCTGACGCTTCCCGAAGACCAGGCGGCCGGCACGCGCGTCGGCCTGCCCGTCGCGCTGTCGCTACCGCCGGAGACGACGGCCGAAGCGGCGGGGCAGGCGCCCGCCCCGGCCGGCGCGGCGACACGCGCGATCACCGGGGTCGAGGCCGCCGAGGCCGGTCCCGCCGAGGTTGAGGTCGCCGAAGAGCCAGCGCCCGAGGCGGCGACCGCCGAGCCCGGCCCCGCCGAGGTTGAGGCCGCCGAGGCCGGCCCCGCCGAGGTCGAGGTCGCCGAGACAGCCCCCCCCACCCCGGCCGACGCCGACGCCCGGAGCGCGCCGGAAGCCGCGCCCGAAAGGGCGCCCGAGGAACCCCCGGAGCGGCAAGCGGAGGCGGCACCCGCGTCCGAACCGGCCGCCGCGCCGCAGGCCGCCGAAACGCCCAAGCCGGGGGCCGAACAATTGGCCGCCCTGCCGAGGGCACCGACCCTGCCGCCGGCGGAAATGCCGCTTTGGCTGCGCCACAGCCAGCCCTTCGACAAGTCGGACGAACGGCCGCGCATCGCCGTCGTGCTCACCGGCCTGGGCCTGTCCAGCGCCGCGACCGAGGCGGCGATCAAGCAGCTCCCGCCGGCGATCACCCTGTCGTTTACGCCTTATTCGCGGCGGCTCAACCAGTGGGTCGCGCTCGCCCGGGTCAACGGCCACGAGGTCATGCTGGACCTGCCGATGGAGCCGACCAGTTATCCGGACGACGATCCGGGCCCGCAGGCCTTGCTGACCGCGCTGTCTCCGAGGCAGAACCTCGAGCGCCTGAGCTGGGCGCTCAAGCGCACCACCGGCTACGTCGGCGTGGCGACCGTCATGGGCTCGCGCTTCACCGCCTCGGAAGGCGACCTGGAGCCGGTCCTGCAAGAGCTGAAGCAGCGCGGCCTCCTGTTCCTCGACAACCGTTCCACCGAGTACAGCGTCGCCGGAGCGCTCGCCTCCAAGATCGGTCTGCCGCGGGCGATCAACGACCGTTCGCTCGACCGGGCGCAGGCCAGCCGGGTCGCCGTGGATGCCCGCCTGGTCCAGCTCGAGAGCATCGCGCTTACCGAGGGCTTCGCGGTGGCCATGGGCCGGCCCTATCCGGTGACCATCGAACGCCTGCGCGAGTGGTCGAAGGACCTGGGCGCGCGCGGCTTCGCGTTGGCCCCGATCACCGCGCTCGCCGACCTGCAGCCGGTGCAGGCCGCACGAAGCGCGCTGGGGCAATGACCCGGGCCTACGAGCCCGAGGCCGCAGCGACCGTGAGCCCGGCGCAGATCGCCTGCCTGCCGTACCGGCCCGGGGTGGGGATCATGCTGCTCAACCGCAGCGGCAAGGTCTTCGTCGCCCGGCGCAACGACATGCCGAGCGAAGCCTGGCAGATGCCCCAGGGCGGGATCGACGAGGGCGAGCCCCCGCGCGAGGCCGCCCTGCGCGAGCTGCGCGAGGAGCTCGGCACGGACAAGGCCGAGATCATCGCCGAGCGGGCGGGGTGGATCCGCTACGACATCCCGGCCGATCTGATCCCGAAGCTCTGGGGCGGCCGGTTCCGCGGCCAGCGGCAAAAATGGTTCGTCCTGCGCTTCCTGGGCACCGATGCCGACATCGACATCGAGACGGCCGAGCCGGAGTTCAGCGCCTGGAAGTGGGCCGAGATGGGCGAGCTCCCGGCGCTCATCGTGCCGTTCAAGCGGCAGGTCTATGCCCAGCTCGTCGCGGAGTTCGGCCACCTGGCCAAGGCCGCGCCCGGCGGTTAGGCCGCTGGCAACGACCGCTCGCACCCGCCGAGCGGGCTTCGGCTGATCCAAGAGGGCGTCGACCCGGGTATGCGGATATCCCCTCGGGACCCGCTCTGTCGACCCCGGATTTCCAGCGGTTCCTGGAACGACGCGCGAGGGATACGCTTAATACCGGCGAGCCCACGAATGGACTCGCTTATGTTCCCTCAAGCGCCGGGCGGGGCCATTCGGCCCCGTGGCTTTCGCGCCAGTGGGCGCGGCGCGCGGTCGCGCTTGCCGTCTCACGAATGAACGAGTCCGTTCATTTGCTCGGCGGTACAAAATATCACGGACTTAACCCGAGCGAACGTCTTGCCGGGCGTCGGGCGCGGAAAAATGGGCCGGCGCAGCCAAGCGATGGACTCGGCGGAAAACGGCGCCGTCCTCACTGCGGTTGCGACTTGATTTCCTGCCACCGAGCCAACGTGGCATGCACCTTTTTCTCGGCTTCTGCGGCATAGTCGGCGGCGGAGTCCGTGCGTGCGGCCA
>JBHIDD010000187.1:0-5608 GCA_046759925.1 Kiloniellaceae bacterium | reverse complement strand
GGGCGGCGCAGCCGGAACCGCGCGGGCGGCAAGCGGTATTGCGATTCCGCCGCTCTTCATCGACCAAATGGTCCACGTCATCCTGCGCGCCGTCCTGAACGGGACCGAGGACGGCCTGCGCGCCCGGGCGGCCGAACTGCTGTTCCGCGAGCAGCGGGTGACGATCGTCGACGGGGCGATCATGGCCGCCGACGCCGAAACGGTGGCGATGTACGCGAGCACCGGCGGGTTCGGTTCGCTCGGCCGGCTGATCGCCGAGGCACAGACCCCGTTGCGCAACGTCGCACTCGATGTGCTCGGCGAAGACAATGCCGACCTGTACTGGACCCGCGATCAGCGCCACGACATGGCGCTCATCCTGAACTTCGCCGGGCCGGGGCTGGACGCGCTCTGCCGGGTGCTCGAGGCCTGGATCAGGCACTTCCGCGACGTCGAGGTCCGGATCCAGCCGGTGCAGCGGATCAGCGACGAGAAATGGGTCTGGCACATCGGCCTGGACGCCGAAGGCTCCAAGCTGCTCAACGACCTCTACAACGGCATCGAGGTGGACGAAGCGCGCATGGCCCGCCTGCTCGCCCTGTTCCGGATGGACTTTTCCGATCCCAACGTCATGCGGGCCGACATCGCCGGCCGGCCGGTCTATCTGGCCATGGCCATGACGCCGGAGAACGTCCTGCGCCTCAAGCCGCAGAACCTGCTGGTCAACCTGCCGCTCGCCGAACCTGCATAGGCCGCGGCGCCGGCGGATCGTCCCGTTTCGAAGGCGCGTAAGCCCGTCCCCGGCGGCGCAACGGCCGCCCGAATTCGACCGGGCCGGGAGACGCGGTGCGGCGGAAGGGCGCGCCGCCGCCCCGCCGATCTATGCGCAATAAGGCCGGAACCGCCCAGAATCGCCGCCATATCCGGTTCTCAACCATATTCGCCACAAAACTTGGTGACAGGCACTATATCTTGTGGTTTAATCGTCTAACCCCACAAAATCGACCAGAGGCGGATGTGGGTCCGCCGCTGGAGGGGCGTTTGGGGGTGTCGGCCTCGGGAGACCTCCGGGATGTCAGGTCGGCGGCAAAGCCGTCCCGCGCAGGGCAAGGCCAGGTATATGGACAAAGGGGACCAGAACCCTATGCGAATCACACGCCGATTCACCGAAGCCGGACGGGACGTCTACGAGAAAATCGAGTTCCGCAAGACAGCGAGCGAAATCCGCAACCCGGACGGCTCGATCGTGTTTCGGCTGGAGGACGTTTACGTGCCGGTCGCCTGGAGTCAGGTGGCCTGTGACGTCCTGGCGCAGAAGTACTTCCGGAAACGCGGCGTGCCGGCCAAGCTGAAGCGGATCGAGGAGCATGGCGTTCCCTCGTGGTTGTGGCGCTCGGCGCCCGACCAGACGGCCCTGGCGGAGCTGCCGGAGGACGAGCGCGAACCCGGCGAGACCGACGCGAAGCAGGTCTTCGACCGGCTCGCCGGCACCTGGACTTATTGGGGCTGGAAGGGCGGTTATTTCGATACCGAAGAGGACGCGCGCGCCTTCTTCGACGAGCTGCGCTACATGCTGGCGCGCCAGATGGCGGCGCCCAACTCGCCGCAGTGGTTCAACACCGGGTTGCACTGGGCCTACGGCATCGACGGACCGAGCCAGGGCCACTACCACGTCGACCACGAGACCGGGAAGGTGAAGCGCTCCGCCTCGGCCTACGAAAGGCCGCAGCCGCACGCCTGCTTCATCCAGTCGGTCGAGGACGACCTGGTCAACGAAGGCGGCATCATGGACCTCTGGGTGCGCGAGGCGCGCCTGTTCAAGTACGGCTCGGGGACCGGGACCAACTTCTCGAAGCTGCGCGGCGCGAACGAGTCCTTATCCGGCGGCGGCAAGTCCTCGGGGCTCATGAGCTTCCTCAAGATCGGCGACCGCGCCGCCGGGGCGATCAAGTCGGGCGGCACGACGCGGCGCGCGGCCAAGATGGTGAGCGTCGATCTGGACCACCCGGACATCGAGGACTACGTCAACTGGAAGGTCGTCGAGGAGCAGAAGGTCGCGGCGCTCGTCGCCGGCTCCAAGCTCTGCAATCTGCACCTGAACGCGATCATGCAGGCCTGCCACGCCGGGACCCGCGATGGCGCCGGGGACGGCGCCTTCGACCCCAAGCACAACGCGGACCTCAAGAAAACGATCAAGGCCGCGCGCCAGGCGCAAATCCCGGAGAACTATATCCAGCGGGTCATCCAGTTCGCCCGGCAGGGCTTCGAGTCGATCGGGTTCAGGACCTACGACACCGACTGGGATTCGGACTCCTATCTCACGGTTTCGGGTCAGAACTCCAACAACTCGGTGCGCGTGCCGAACGCCTTCATCGAAGCGGTCTCGACCGACGGCGACTGGAACCTGATCCGGCGCACCGACGGCAAGATCCAGAGGGC
Organism: Kiloniellaceae bacterium; assembly: GCA_046759925.1. Lineage (GTDB taxonomy): Bacteria > Pseudomonadota > Alphaproteobacteria > Kiloniellales > J153 > JBHIDD01. The sequence continues at coordinate 3,190 of JBHIDD010000187.1, read as the reverse complement.
CCTTCGCGCGCGCGACCTTTGGGAGCAGATCGCCTGCGCCGCGTGGGCCTGCGCCGATCCGGGGGTGCAGTTCGATACCACGATCAACGAGTGGCACACCTGCCCCGACTCCGGCCGGATCAACGCGTCGAACCCCTGCTCGGAGTACATGTTCCTCGACGACACGGCGTGCAACCTGGCCTCCCTCAACCTCATGACGTTCCGCCGCGAGGACGGCGGCTTCGACGTCGAGGCTTACGAGCACGCCGTGCGCCTGTGGACCATCGTGCTCGAGATCTCGGTGATGATGGCCCAGTTCCCGTCGCGGGAGATCGCCCGGCGGTCCTACGATTTCCGCACCCTCGGCCTCGGTTACGCCAACCTCGGCGGGCTGCTGATGGCGGCAGGTCTGCCCTACGATTCGGACGAAGGCCGCGCCTATTGCGCCGCCTTGACCGCGATCATGACCGCCGTCGCCTATGCCACCTCGGCCGAGATGGCGGGCGAGCTGGGCGCCTTCCCGGGCTACCAGAGGAACCGCGCGGCGATGCTGCGGGTGATCCGCAACCATCGCCGCGCCGCCTATGGCGAGGCCGCGGGCTACGAGGGTCTGTCGGTCAAGCCGGTTCCGCTCGATGCCGAATTCTGCGCCCACCGGGCGCTGGTCAAGGCGGCCAAGCGGGCCTGGGACCTGGCCCTCGAGCTTGGCGAGACCTGCGGTTACCGCAACGCCCAGGCCAGCGTGATCGCGCCGACCGGCACCATCGGCCTGGTGATGGACTGCGACACCACCGGGATCGAGCCGGATTTCGCCATCGTGAAGTTCAAGAAGCTGGCCGGCGGGGGCTATTTCAAGATCATCAACCGCACGGTGCCCGAGGCGCTGCGCACGCTCGGCTACGACGAGGCGGAGATCGAGGACATCATCCGCTACGCGGTCGGCCACGGCACGCTCGAGGACGCGCCCGGCGTCTCCCATCGGCGCCTCAAGGAGAAGGGCTTCACCGAAGCCGCCTTGCAGGCGGTCGAGGCCGGGTTGGCGAGCGCCTTCGACATTAAGTTCGCCTTCAACAGGTGGACCCTGGGCACCGATTTCTGCGTCAAGGTGCTGGGCTTGGACGAGGCGGCGATGGGCGACCTCTCCTTCGACATGCTGGCCGCCCTCGGCTTCACGAAGGACGAGATCGAGACCGCCAACACCTATTGCTGCGGCGCCATGACGCTCGAGGGCGCGCCGCACCTCAAGCCGGAGCATCTGGCGGTGTTCGACTGCGCCAATCCCTGCGGGCGGGTCGGCCGGCGCTGCCTGTCGGTCGAAAGCCACATCCGCATGATGGCAGCCGCCCAGCCTTTCGTTTCCGGCGCCATCTCCAAGACCATCAACATGCCGAATCAGGCAAGCGTCCAGGACTGCAAGGACGCCTACATGCTGTCCTGGCGCCTGGGACTGAAGGCGAACGCGCTTTATCGCGACGGATCGAAGCTGTCCCAGCCGCTCTCGGCCGCAATTCTCGTCGAGGAGCACGACGAGGACGCTGAGAGCCTGGCCGAACGGATCGCCGCCGCCCCGGTGGCGCAGCGGGCCGAGATCGTCGCCGAACGGGTGATCGAGCGGGTCATCGAGCGGGCCCAAGGCCGCCGGCGCCTGCCGCAGCGGCGCAAGGGGTACACCCAGAAGGCCATCGTCGGCGGCCACAAGGTCTATCTGAGGACCGGCGAATACGAGGACGGCTCGCTGGGCGAGATCTTCATCGACATGCATAAAGAGGGCGCCGCCTTCCGCAGCCTGATGAACAATTTCGCGATCGCGATTTCGATCGGCATGCAATACGGCGTGCCGCTCGAGGAATTCGTCGAGGCCTTCACCTTCACCCGCTTCGAGCCCTCGGGAATCGTCGAGGGCAACGACGCCATCAAGATGGCCACCTCGGTGCTCGATTACATCTTCAGGGAGCTGGCGGTCTCCTACCTCGGCCGGACCGATCTGGCGCACGCGGAACCCGGCGACACGCTGCCCGACAGCCTGGGCCGCGGCGACAGCGAGAGCGACCTGCCCGAAGAGGGCCGCGAAACGGTCGCCGAGACCGTGCGGCGTCTCGCCTCCACGGGCTATGTGCGCAACCAGCTCCTTGTCCTGAACGGTGGTGCCGGAGCCATGGACCCGGCGGCGCTCGCCGCCGCCAAGTCCGGCACCGCCCAAGAGCTCGTCGGCAACAATGGCTCCGCCGAAGCCGTTGCCGTCGGGGCCGCCGTCGCCAACGAGGCCGGCCTCCGCCTGGACCGCGTGCGCGAGGCACGCATGAAGGGCTACGAGGGCGACCCCTGCGGCGATTGCGGCAACTTTACGCTGGTCCGCAACGGGACGTGCCTCCATTGCGCGAACTGCGGCGCGACCAGTGGCTGCTCTTGAGATCGTGCAAGACGTCTTGGGAGCAGCGTCCGACCTGACGACTCACGTCTGAGTTCTCCCTGTGACCTTCGGGGTGCCGCGGCGGCAGCACCCCGATTTTTTCGCTTGACGCGCCCGGTGCTTGACGCGGCCGCCCGCCCGGGGGTCGCAGATCGGCTTGTTCGCGCCTGATGGCACCGCTATTCTCGCGCCCCTTCGCGAACCGCCGACCCGCGGACAAGGGTGGACACGACAGCCGGAGAAATTCTGTGTGAACCACCGGACCATATTACTGGGCGTGCTTTTCAGTCGGGATTATGAGCCGGAACAGAGGGCGCTAATCGTGGTCCTAAAATTCCAGTTGATTATTCGGAGAGTGTAGCTATGGCTCCCATCTCTGATTCAATGCCGCCAATCGTAGTTCCCCGAGACGTCCTTGCCCAATGGGGCGCGAGATGGCTTTCAGATATCAATGAGGAAACCGGGGCACCGAAACCTGGAGGCGGGCAACGTTTCGATAGACAGCAATCAGTAAACTTTGGATACGTGTTTGATAATGCAGTCGGAGAAGCTCTCGCGATAATGTTGGGCGGCATACCGCTCGAATCCCCGGTGGGAGGTTCCTTACTGCCGCCCGTCGCGGATTGCGTGGAAGTGGGCTCTACGAGAATCGTCGGAGGCATCCGCCCACAGAATTATGATGTTGCGTATCGTCCGGATGGTCCACGAATTGTATTTGATAGTAAGACTCTTAACGACCTCAAGAGCGTTGGGAAAAATTGGCAGAATATGGTCAACGACCTCGCAACGGAGGCGGCGACC
>JBHIDD010000186.1:0-5618 GCA_046759925.1 Kiloniellaceae bacterium | reverse complement strand
GGCATCCGGTTAGGTCTCCTACGAGACGATCCGCCGCTGGGTCGCGAAGATCGGGTCTCCGATCGCCGTGCGCTTAGGACCTTCGGCGCCCAAGGCTCATCCGCCTTGGCTTTCCGATGAGATGTCCATATCGATCCGCCGAAGACGTATGTATCTCCGGCGCGTGGTCGTGCTCTCCCACGCCCGCGAGGGCCGCAAGGCCGCCGCAACCAAGGGACTGGACGCCACCTGGCAACGTTGCGGCGCTCACTTCACGGGAAATGCGCTGGTCCACATGACCCAAGGACGGACTATTCCGGCGAGTACCGCTGTTTCAGGCCGCATTGGACCCGTTCCTCTCAAAGGGTAGCCATAGACACGCCCGCGTGCCCCGGCCCTGCTCGGTTTCGATTTCAACGCCGCCGCCGTGCTGCGCCATGATTTGCTTGACCAGCGGCAGGCCGAGACCTATCCCGAAGCACTTGGTCGTGAACAAGGGTTCAAAGATCTTCGCATAGACATCGGGCGGCATGCCGGAACCCTCGTCCTCGAAGATCAACTCGACCCGGCCGGCACGCGCTCCCGTCCAGAGCTTGGGGACTGATCACCACCATGTCTGCGGGCATGAGCCGTCCTCATGACCGCACATCTCCAAGGTCTGCTTGGTCGCCCTTAGCGCAAGCATGGCTTCCGCACCCCAAAGCGCGGCAATATCCCTTGAAACCGGGGGCGGCCATGCGCGCCCATACCGACAAGTCAGCGAGTCGATTTGTCGTATGGTCCCTCAGGCCCCGGGCGCGGACTTGCCCCCGCTTGGCTTCCGCCGGATTCGCGGCGCCGCGGTCGCGCTTGCCGTCTCGCAAATGAACGAGTCCGTTCATTTGCGCGTCGGTATCACGCCGAATCGTGCGCGGCGCGGCCTGCGGGAGCCGCGTGCGGCACGGCCATCCGGCGGCGGGTCTCCGCGGCGGCGCGTTCGGTGTCGCGCAGGGCGGGATAGCTCCAGGTCTCCAGGCGGCCGTCGAAGGGCCGGGTGATGCCGGCCTTGCGCATGGCTTCGTGAAACCGGCGGAACTTCGCCGATCCGCCCTTAAGGTCCACGACGTAGACCGGCTTGCCGGTCGTGGCCGCCTCGGAGACCATGTTGACCGAATCGCCGGTGACCACAAAGGCATCGGCCAGGGCGAGATAGCCGAAATAGGGATTTCCGCCCGTGCCGTCCCAGATCTCCGCGGGCAGCCCTTCAAGGGCCTGGTGCAGGATGGCCTGGTATTTGGCCCCGGTGCGCCGGGACGGCGTGACCAGCAGGCCGGCGCCCTGCCGGCGCGACAGCGCGGCGAGCCGCTCGCCGAGGCTCAAGGCGATCGTTCGCGTCATCCGGTAGACCTTGCTGTCGCCGCCGAGCAGGACGGCCACCAGCGGCCGCGGCAGGTGGCAAAACCGCGGGCCGAAGCGCGCCGCGGCCGCGGCCAGGCGCGCTGGGGTCACCCGGTTCAGCCCGCCCGTGGTGGTGATCACGTTGGGCCCTTCCAGGCGATCGTGTTTCGGCGTGACCACCACGTCGAAGTGGCGCGGGTGGACGGTCGGGTTCTGAATCTGCACGGCGAAGGTCCGGCCGCCGCTGGCCCGCCGGATGGCGATCGCCGGCGCGACCGTCGGGCGGCCGCAGGCGATCAGGACCTCGGGCCAGGGCGGCGCCAAGGCGTCGCCGTCCGGGCCGGCCCGGGCCAGCGGGTCGAGCCAAAGCTGCGGCGGCAGCCAGCGCCAGGGCGCGCGGATGCGGATGCGTTTGACCTGCGGGTCCAGGCCGAGCGCCTCGGCCAGGCCCAGGCACTGCCCCTCCATTCCGGCCTTGCCGTCGCTCATCACCCAGCAGGTCTGCGCGGGGCGGTTCGCCGCGTCGCTCATGAGCCCGGACTATTGCGCCGGCCGCCGCGCCTGGCAAGGCGTGTTCGCGGGCTTGGCGGGTGCCCGTTGCGCGGGTAATCTAGTTGCGCAAGACCGGCGCGGCCGCGGTGAACGCCTTCCCGGAGACTTTGTCATGCGGCGGGTCAAACTGGACCGGATCGACCTGAACATCCTCGAGGATTTGCAGCGGAACGGGCGCATCACCAACGTGGAACTGGCGCGCCGCGCGGGGATCTCCGCGCCGCCGTGCCTGCGCCGGGTGCGCGCGCTGGAGCAGGCCGGATACATTCGCAACTACCATGCGGACCTGGATGCCGCGGCGCTCGGATTCGAGGTCCTGTTCTTCGCGCTGGTCGGCCTCGACAGCCAATCCGAAGGCGTGCTCATCGGTTTCGAGAAGCTGATCGCCGGCTGGCCGGAGGTGCGCGAATGCCACATGGTCCGCGGCCCCTGTGATTTCCTTTTGAAGATCGTGGCGCGCAACACGGCCCACGAGAACGAGCTGACCACCATGCTGACCTCCGCGCCGCACGTGGCCAAGGTGCAGACGATCCCGGCTATCCGCACGTCGAAGTTCCGCCCCGGTGTGCCGATCGGCCTCACGGCGGCCGGCCAGACCGCCCAGCAGGGCTAACCCGGACCCGGCCGCGGCGGGTCCCGGCCCGGCGCTCTAGCGGAACCTCACCCTGCGGATTTTGTAAGCTTTCTCGCCCTTTGGCGTGTTGACCTCGACGACGTCGCCGACCTTCTTGCCGATCAGCGCGCGCGCCAGCGGCGCCGTGATCCCCAGCCGACCCTTTTTGACGTTGGCCTCGTCCTGGCCGACCAATTTATAGGTCAGCTTCTGCGCCGTGTCCTCGTCGACCACGGTCACGGTGGCGCCGAATTTCACCGTCTTCCCGGACAGCTTGGAGACGTCGATGACTTCCGCCCGGGCGATCTTGTCCTCGAGCTCCCCGACCCGGCCCTCGATGAAGCTTTGGCGGTCGCGCGCGGCGTGATACTCGGCGTTTTCGGCGAGATCGCCGTGCTCGCGCGCCCGGGCGATCGCCTGGATCGCTTCGGGGCGTGCCGTGTTCTTCAAGTGCCGCAGTTCGGCCTCGAGCCGGGACAAACCCTCGGCGGTTATAGGAATTTTGTCGCTCATGGGCGTTGAGCCGAAGTCAAAACGTGTGCCAAATAAGGAAATCGTCCTTCGGTTCAGCGGTCAGGCTAACCGCCGAATCTAAAAAGACCCTCTAAAATAAGACTGTAACGGGGCGACTTCAAGCTGTCCGGCGCGCAAGGCCGAAATCGCCTGCACGGCTGCTCCGGCGCCGGCCACGGTGGTGTAGTAGGGGATGGAATTGATCAGCGCCGTGCGCCGCAGCTGGAAGCTGTCGGCGATGGCCTTGGCATCCTCGGTGGTGTTGAAGACGAGCTGCACCTGGTCCGATTTCATCGCATCCACCACGTGCGGCCGGCCTTCCCGGACCTTCTTGACCGGCTCCACCGGCAGGCCCGCCTTGCCCAGGTAGCGCGCCGTGCCGCTGGTCGCGATGATGGAAAAGCCCATATCGATGAGCGCCCGGGCGAGCGGCACCATGGCCTGCTTGTCCTCGTCCTTGACCGATATGAAGACCGCGCCTTCCTGGGGCAGCAGGGTCCCGACGCCGATCTGGGACTTGAGGAAGGCCCGGGCGAAATCGGTATCGAGTCCCATGACCTCGCCGGTCGAGCGCATCTCCGGGCCAAGCACGACGTCGACGCCCGGGAAGCGGGCGAAGGGGAAGACCGTTTCCTTGACCGCGATGTGGTCCCCGCGGGCCCGCTTCAGAGCGAAGTCCTTGAGCCTGGCCCCCGCCATGACGCGCGCGGCGATCTTTGCGATCGGCACGCCGGTCGCCTTGGCGACGAAGGGTACCGTGCGGCTCGCCCGCGGGTTGACCTCGAGGATGTGGATCTCGCCGTTCTGCACGGCGAACTGAACGTTCATCAGGCCGACCACGCCGAGCGCCCCGGCGAGGCGTTCGGTCTGACGGCCGATCTCCTCGACCACCTGCGGCGCGAGCGTGTGCGGCGGCAGCGCGCAGGCCGAATCGCCCGAGTGGATGCCCGCCTCCTCGATGTGCTCCATGACGCCGGCGATGTAGACGTCGTTGCCGTCGCAGACCGCGTCGACGTCGACCTCGGTCGCCTCCCGCAGGTAGCGGTCGATCAGCACCGGGTTGGCGCCGGAGACCTTGACCGCCGAGCCGATGTAGCGATCGAGCGCGGCCAAGTCGTGGACGATCTCCATGGCCCGGCCGCCCAGCACGTAGGACGGGCGGATCACCACCGGGAAACCGATCCGCCGGGCCACCGCGCGGGCCTCCTCGGCCGAGGTCGCGATGCCGTTGTCCGGCTGCTTGAGGTCGAGTTCCGCGAGCAACTGCCGGAAGCGCCGCCGGTCCTCGGCGCGGTCGATGGCATCGGGCGGCGTGCCGAGGATCGGGATATCGGCCCGGGTCAGGGCCTGCGCCAGCTTGAGCGGGGTCTGGCCGCCGAACTGCACGATGACACCGAGCAGCCGGCCGGCCTGCCGCTCGACGCGGGCGATCTCGATCACGTCCTCGACGGTGAGCGGCTCGAAATACAGCCGGTCCGAGGTGTCGTAATCGGTCGAGACCGTCTCCGGGTTGCAGTTGACCATGATGGTCTCGAGCCCCGCGTCCTTGAGGGCGTAAGCGGCGTGGACGCAGCAGTAGTCGAACTCGATTCCCTGGCCGATCCGATTCGGCCCGCCGCCCAGGATCATGACCTTGTCGCGGGCGCTCGGCGTGGCCTCGCACTCGGGCGGCCGCACGCCGTCGCCTTCGTAGGCCGAGTACATATAGGGCGTGACCGAGGGAAACTCGCCGGCGCAGGTGTCGATCCGCTTGAACACCGGGGCGACCTTCAGGGCGCGCCGCCGCTCGGCGATCGCGGCCTCGGTGAGCCCGGTCAGTTCGGCGAGCCGGGCATCGCAGAACCCCATCTTCTTGAGGCGCAGGACTTCGACCCCGTCCTCGGGCAGCCCCGCCTCCGCAAGCCGCGCCTCGAGCGCCACGATCGCCTCGATCTGGCGCAGGAACCAGGGATCGAACTTGGTGGCCGCGAGAATTTCCTCGACGCGCAAGCCGTAACGCAGCGCCTGGGCGATATAGAGGATCCGGTCCGGCCGCGGTATGGCGAGCCCGGTCTTGACCGTCTCGCGGTCGATTTCGCCGTCGGGCAGACGGGCGCCGGGAATCTCCACCTCGTTGAGACCGGTCAAGCCCGTCTCCATCGAGCGCAGGGCCTTTTGCAGCGACTCGGCGAAGCAGCGGCCGATCGCCATGGCCTCGCCGACCGATTTCATCTGGGTGGTCAAGATCGGCTCTGCCCCGGGGAACTTCTCGAAGGTGAAACGCGGCACCTTGGTGACCACGTAGTCGATGGTCGGCTCGAAGGCGGCCGGGGTGACCTTGGTGATGTCGTTGTCCAACTCGTCCAGGGTGTAGCCGACCGCCAGCTTGGCGGCGACCTTGGCGATGGGAAATCCGGTCGCCTTGGAGGCCAGTGCCGAGGAACGCGAGACCCGCGGGTTCATCTCGATGATGACCATCTCGCCGCTGTCGGGATGAATCGCGAACTGGACGTTGGAGCCGCCGGTATCGACCCCGATCTCGCGCAGGCACGCGATCGAGGCGTCGCGCAGGATCTGGTATTCCTTGTCGGTGAGCGTCAGCGCC
>JBHIDD010000185.1:0-5657 GCA_046759925.1 Kiloniellaceae bacterium | reverse complement strand
ATCCGACGGGCAACCCGGTCGACCGTCTGCGGGTCCACCTCGACCCGGCGGACGCCCGCATCACGGCATGGGAGCTGGACGCGGCGCTGACGGCCGGCAGCCCGCCGGTGATCGTCCGCGACGAGTTCCTGGAACACGGTTGCTTCGAACTGGACCCGTGCAACCTGCACCCCGGCGAGGCCGAGGTCGTCGCCGATCGCATCGTGGCGGAGTTGCGGAAGGCGCGGGCCGCGGGCCGCACCGAACACCGGAGCCTGGCGGAGCACCGCCGGGAGTCCCACGCGCGGCTGCTGGCCTGGCCGGACTGAGGGCGGCCCCCCGCGCGGGACCCGGTATTGTGGCGCGTCGCACCGCCGGCGGTGGCGTCGACGGCGAGGTAAGCGAATATGACCGGGAGATTGCAAGGCAAGACCGCCATCGTCATCGGCGCCGCGCAGGGAATCGGCGCGGGCATCGCGGAAGTTTTCGTCGAGCAAGGGGCGCAGGTGGTGATCGCCGACTGGGCCGAGGAGGCCGGCCAAGCGACGGCCGAGCGCCTGGACCGGGCAGGCGCCGCGCTGTTCGTCCGCGCGGACGTGAGCCAGCGCGCGGATGTCGAGGCGCTGGTCCGGGCGACGCTCGACCGCTTCGGCCGCGTCGACGTTCTGGTCCAGAACGCGGGCATCTTCCCCTGGACGCTGATCGAGAACACCGGCGTCGAGGAATGGGACCGGGTGCTGGCCGTCAACCTGCGGGGCGCGTTCCTCGCGGCGCAGGCGTGCCTCGAGCCGATGCGGCGGCAGCGCTACGGCCGCATGGTCTTCACCTCCTCGATCACCGGGCCCCGGGTCAGCAGCCCCGGTCACGGCCACTACTCGGCCAGCAAGGCAGGGATCAACGGCTTCATCCGTGCGGCCGCCGTCGAGTTCGCGGCCCACGGCATCACCGTGAACGGCGTGGAGCCCGGCAACATCCTGACCGCGGGCATGAAAGCCCACCGCAGCCAGGAATTCATCCGGGCGATGGAGGCCTCGGTACCCCTCGGCCGGCTCGGCACGCCGCAGGACGTCGCCCATGCCTGCCTGTTCCTCGCCTCCGACGAGGCCGCCTACATCACCGGCACGACGATCATCGTCGACGGCGGCCAGATCCTGCCCGAGAGCGGGAACCTGGACATCACGCCACCAGTGTGATTTCCTGCTTTTTCACATAAACTGAGTGCGTCTGGGACGCCCCTCCAGGGAGGGGGCGCGCGCACCACTGCGAATAGGTGGACTGCGGTGTACCGGTCGGTGATGGGAACCGGTCCTCTGTTGCGGATCGAGGGCGTATCGAAGCACTTCGGCACCGTCCAGGCGCTCGACGACGTCAGCTTCGACGTCCACGCCGGGGAGGTCGTCGCGCTGCTCGGTGACAATGGCGCCGGCAAGTCCACGCTGATCAAGATCATCTCCGGCAGCCTGGAATCCGACTCCGGGCAGATCTTCTACGATGGCCGCCCGATGCAGCTGCGCAGCCCGGCCGACGCCAAGGCGCTGGGCATCGAGACGGTTTACCAGGACCTCTCGCTGTGCATGAACGTCGACGTCGTGGCGAACTTCTTCATGGGCCGGGAGGTCAGCCGAAACATCCTCGGCCTCCGGATATTGCGCGAGCGCGAAATGCAGGCCCAGACCGAGCAGGCCATGCGTGGCATCGGGATCGATATCCCCTCGGTCCGAACCGACGTGGAGCACCTTTCCGGGGGTCAGCGGCAGGCGATCGAACTCTGCCGCTTCGTGCACTGGGGCGGCAAGCTGGTGCTGCTCGACGAGCCCTTTGCGGCGCTCGGCGTCGAGCAGACGCGCCGCGGGCTGGCGCTCATCGACCGGGTCAAGAGCCGCGGGGTCGCGGTCATCGTTATCACCCACAACATGCTGCATGCGTTTCGGGTGGCGGATCGCGTCGTCGTCCTGCGCCACGGCCGGGTCACTGGAATTCGGGATGCCTCGGCAACGACGCCCGAAGAAGTGGTTACGCTGATCACCGGGGAGTTGAGCAGGCAAGCAACCGAGCAACGCGTTCAGTGATAGACACGCCGGTTTGCCACCGGCACACTGACGAGCAAGATCAACGAAGGGAGGATGCAATGAGAGACAGACTGAAAATGCTGACCGGCGCGCTGTCCGGCGTGATGATGTTGGCCGGGGCGGCCTTGTCAGGTGGGGCGATGGCCCAGGACAAGGGTACGGTCATCTACCTGATTCCGACGCTGCTCGATGAATTCCAAACCGAATCGCAAGCCGCGATCGAGAAGGTATTTCCGCAGCTGGGGTATAAGGTGACGTCGCTTGACGCGCAAAACCGCGCCGACTTGCAGCTCAATCAGTTCGATGACGCGATCGAGCTCAAACCCGCGGCGATAATCCTCAATGCGGTCGATTTCGACACGGTCGTGCCCGGCATCGAGAAGGCCCGCGCGGCGGGGATCCCCGTCCTCGTGTACGATCGCCAGATCAGGAGCACCAAGGTCGATTTCACCTCGGTCTCGGGCAACGTCCAGATCGGTGTCATCGCGGCCGGGGAAATCGCCCGGTTGCTCGAGCAGCGGAACGGCGCGGTCAGAGGCAAAGTCCTGCAGATTCTGGGCGATCCCGGCGATAGCTATACGCTCGACATCCAGCAGGGATTCGAAGCGACGATCGCGAAGCATCGCGACGTGCAGCTCATTACCAAGGCGGCGCTCCAGTGGGAGGCTTCGAATGCGGCGGACATCGCCGAGCAGCAGGTCCTAGTCAACCCGGACATCGACATTATCTTTTCCCACGCCGCCCATCTGTCGGGCGCTGTCCAGGCGGTGTTGGAAGCCCAAGGGAAGAAGCCCGGCGAGATCTACCTGGTTAGCTCGAATGGCGCGCCCATCGGACTGGATCTGATCCGCAAGGGCTGGCTGCAAGCCGAGATCGAACAGCCTTTGTACGCCCAGGTCTGGGGCATGGCGAAGTTCATGAACAAGATCGTCGCCAAGGATAAGCTGAAACCCGGACCTTACGATGTGATCGGTCTGAAAGGGGAACTCACGGTGGAGGCCTGGGGACCGAACCTGAAGCTGCCGGGCGCGGCCATTACGGGCGCCAACGTCGACGAGACTCGGTTCTGGGGTAACCTGAAACCGCCGACGGCGCCGGTCGATCCGGTCAAGTAGCGACCGCTGCCGTCATCGTGGACTGCGGGACGGGAGATCGCAGGTCGCGAACTCCCGTCTTGCTATCTCCCGCCTGCTGTCGGAGATTCGTGAAACGGGTCCTCGGCGCGCACGACGCGGCGTGCCCGGCATGAGCGTTGGTCCTTGCGCGTGACGAAGGAAAAGCCGGCCGATGGCCGGGTCCAAGGATGATCCCAATCTCATGACCGTCGAGTCCAGAGCCCCCGGCAAGCGCGCGCCGCAACTGACGGCGACTCGACGCAGAATCGCCACCTTGCTGCTCGATCATCTCGTCTGGTTGATCCTTGTCGTTGTCCTGATCAGCTTCTCTTTGGCGATCGACCAGTTCTTTCAGGTCGGGATCTTCATCAATATCCTCCGCCAGGCGACCTTCGTCGGAATTCTCTCCGTCGGTTTGTCGTTGGTCCTGATCGGCGGCCACATGGACCTTTCCATCGAATCGGTGATGGCCTTCGCCGCCATGATCACGGCCTCCCTGGTGGCGAGCGGCGGCGTGACCTTCGGTGCGGACATCAATCCTTGGCTCACGCTGCCGATCGCGCTTGCGATCGGCGCGGTCGTCGGCTTCGGCAACGGCTATCTCGTCGCCAAGCTGCAGATCAGCGCCTTCATCGTAACCCTGGCCGCCTTCATCGGCGTGCGCGGGCTCGGGCTGGTGATGACCGGAGGGCGCTCGGTTTATGGCCTTCCGCCGGACTTGCGCTGGGTCGCCAATACCGATCTGGGCGGCATACCGCTGATGGTGCTGATCCTCGTCGTGGCCTACCTCGCGTTTCACTTCATCTTGACGCGCACCACCTTCGGCCGGCACATCTATCTGATCGGCGGCAACGTGACGGCGCCGTTCCGCGCCGGCATCAACGTCAATCAAATGGTGATCTGGGTGTTCGTGCTGTCCGGCGTCCTGGCGGGCCTGGCCGGCTGGCTGCTGTCGATCCGCGCCAACGGCGCCACGCCCAACCTCGGCTTCGGGATGCTGTTCGAGGCCTTCGCCGCCGTCGTGATCGGAGGCGTGAGCCTCAAGGGCGGCGTGGGACGCCTCAGCGGGGTCTTTGCCGGCGTCTTGCTCTTGAGCGCGATCGACACGGCGATCAACGTCATGGGCCTGCCGCCGCAGTTCATGCAGGTCATCCGCGGCGGCTTGGTGCTCGTGGCGGTGTTGTTGGATTCGGCGAAGGTGATGATCCGGCGCCGCTATCTCTGAGATTCCGGGGATCGTGACCATGAAGGGGCGGGAGGTGCCGGCCGTGCCCGTTTCGCCGCGCCGGCGGCGGGCCTGGGCGCTAGCGCCGCTTCGGCTTCCAGGCCCGCACCAGGCGCTCGGCCCTGCTGATCTGTGCGGGCGTCATCGCGGCGGCGGCGTTCTCGCGATTTTTCTCCGCCATGAGGCGGAACTCGCCCGGTCCGTAGGCCCAGTAGGCCAGGGCGAACCACTTGTAGGCCTGCACATAGTTCTTTCGCACCCCTTCGCCCAGGGCATACATCAGGCCGAGATTCAACTGGGCGTCCGGGTCCCCCCGATCCGCGGCGCTCCGGTACCACTTCGCGGCCTCGGCGAGATCCGGCAGGACGCCTTCGCCGCGGTAGTACATGAGCCCAAGACTGTACTGGGCCCTGGCGTCGCCCTGCTCGGCCAGCGGCCGCCATATCCGCAGGGCCTCCGCATGGTCGCCCCGGTGGTAGGCCAGCGACCCCTCCTCGAAACCCGCGGCCCGCAGCGGGCCGGTCAGGCCGAAGACCAAGATGACGCTGAGGACCAGGCGCTTCACCGCAAATCTCCGTCTGTCGTCACCGTTTCACTCGGACGATCCGGTCGCAAATAGATAGGCCGATTTGCTCCGAAGAAAAACCCTGACCACAAAAGGCCCGCGCCCGTCAGGTGGTCTGATTGTGCGGTCCTGTATGGTCCTTCTGGCCAGACCGGCTCCTTCGTTTCGAGGTGATCGCACGGCGCTCCAGGTAGCAGGTCAGGACGAGGCCGGCAGCCGCCCCAAGGACGGTCAAGATCCCGGTAAGGACGTAAATCATATCCACTTCAACCTCGTCCCGGCGGCGCCGATACCTTGCCCGCGCCTGCCCGACCATTACAGCAGATGGAGGTTAAAACGCGTTAAATGCCCACGGACTTCGGGCCAGGCGGGGCGATTGGCCGGCGCTTACCAAAGGCCAGCATGGCAACGCCCGGTTCGGCCGCCCTTGCCAGGGCGCTGCGCTGGGCGGCGGGCCCGCGCGGGTCCCTCGGTTCAGCAGAGTCGGGGGCACCGCCCGCCCGGCGGAGCGGGCTATTCGGCGGGTCCTTCCAGGCCGCAGGCCCAGAGGTTGAAGTCGCGCAGCCGCTCGAGCGGCGCCGGCGGCGGGGCGACATGGCTCAGCCCGAAGACCAGGCGATCCTCGGCCTCCCGGACCGCGCCGCTGCCGTCGACGTAGTTGCTCCGGCCCCGGTAATAGGTCCGGGGATTGGCCGGAATCAGCG
>JBHIDD010000184.1:0-5679 GCA_046759925.1 Kiloniellaceae bacterium | reverse complement strand
ATACTTAATACCCTTCATTTCCCATTTCGGCCATTTCGGGGACGCCATACTTAATACCTGCCAGCTCGGAATTACCAATGGTGTCCCGGATTTGTGGCGCCGAGTTAAGTATGGAAATTAGTATGAATTAAGTATGGAATTAAGTATGGCGTCCCCTTAATACAAATACAAGAAACGCCGGGCTACGCCGCGGCGACAGGGGCGCCGCCGCGGGCCCGGAGCTTCTTGAGCTCCTCGCCCAGGAAACCGGCGACCGCCCGCATGCCGGTGAGCGCGACCCCCGCCTCGGCCTCGGCCTGGGCGTTGTAGTTGGTGTTGGTATTCACGTCGTAGGTGAACATTTCGCCGGAACCATCCTCGATAAACTCGATTCCGGCGATCTCGATATCGTTGGCTGAGAGAAATTCGCGATAGCGCTCCAGCAGCGGATGGTCAAAATCCGGAACCACGGTGAACTTGTTCGGCTTCGGCGCATCGGCCGGGCAGAAGGCGTCGTCCACGCTGCAGGGATCCGCCGGGCAGAGCTCGAAGCCCGCGCTGGCATCGACCCGCACGGCATAGAGGAAGCGCCCGCCGATGAACTCGCAGCGGGTGATGAAGGGCGCGGTCGGTCGGACGTAGTCCTGGATCAGCCAGACGCCGTCGATCGGGGCTTCGGCCTGCGGGCCGTCCAGGTAGTCGGCGACCGCCTCCGGCGACGGGAACAGCTGCACGCCCAGGCCCTTGCCGCCGCGGTTGGGCTTCAGGATATAGGGCCCGGGGCCGAACGCCCGCGCCGCGGCCAGCACGTTGTCGCGGCCGACCGCGGCCACCGTCCGCGGGGTCTTGACCCCGGCGCGGCCGAGCGCCGCGTACTGCGCCAGCTTGCTGATCTCGAGATAAAGCGCCCGGCTGCCGTTGACCACGCGCCGCTCGTGGGCCTCCAGCCAGTTCAGCACGCCGTGGGTCAGCTCCGGCGCGTAGCGATGCCCGCGGGTGTGCGAGGAGGCGCTCATCCGGTTGTAGAACACGCCCTGCGGCGGCTCCCGGTCGAAGCGGAGCATCCCCTGGTCGAGGAACCATTCGTCATAGGACAGGCCGAGCTCGGTGAAGGCCTCGCGCAAGGGCTCCACCCAGGTGCTGTTCTCGTGCAGCACGTAGATCCGGCTCATCCCAATTTCTCACGTTTAAGTGTAAAATATGTTTTTTCAGCTTGTTGGAATGTTAAATTAAGAAATTGTTGCTTCGGATACAAGAAAATGTTGCCGCGCCGAGATTGGCGCCTGCGCGCCCCGGCTTACCGGTTTCGCCCGGTTTGCGCGGCGGGCCGCAGGCGTTAAAGTCTCCCGCGGAATAGTGGTGAGGGGCCGGCCATGAACACCATCGCGACCACCGTGGGAGCTTACCTGCTGTTCGTGGGGGCGGTCTTCCTTATGCAGCGCTCGCTGCTCTATCCGGCCTCCAAGGAGGCGCCGGTGCTGGCCCAGGCCGGCATGCCGGGCCTCCGGGCGGTGACGACCGAGACCGCCGATGGCCTTCGCCTCACCCACTGGTATCTGCCGCCCGCCGATCCGCAAGCGCCGGTTCTCGTCGTCTTCCATGGCAACGCCGGACATCTGGGCGACCGGGTCCCGAAGCTGGCGGAGCTGATGAACGCGGGCCTCGGCGTGCTTCTGGCCGGGTACCGGGGCTATGGCGGCAATCCGGGCCGGCCCACGGAAGACGATCTGACCGCCGATGCGCGCGTGCTGCTCGACTGGCTGGCCGGCCAAGGCGTGGCGCCCGGGCGCATCGTGCTCTACGGCGAATCCCTGGGCACCGGAATTGCCGTCAAAATTGCGGCCGAACGGCCGGTCGCCGCGGTGGTGCTGGAATCGCCCTACACCTCGATCTCCGAGCTGGCGCAGCTCCATTACTGGTACCTGCCGGCCAAATGGCTGGTGCTCGACAAGTGGGACTCGCTCCAGCACATCGACCGGATCGGCGCCCCGCTGCTGGTGATCCACGGCGCGCGGGATAAGACCGTGCCGCCGCGTTACGGCCGGCGCCTCTTGGCGGCCGCGCCGGAACCCAAGGAATTCTTCCTCCTGGAGCAAGGGGGGCACAACGATCTTTACGACTTCCCGCAGGTCGCGAAGCGGGTGATCGACTTCCTGCGGCGCTATGTCCCGACCACCCGGGGTTAGCAAGCCTCGCCGCCCCGCTCGAGGCCATGGCGCGCGTTAGCGATTTGCAAACCATTATCTGCCCCTAATTCGTCGGGCCTCACGAGTTCCACGGGTTTGCGATGAGCGGCATCGAGCAACTGCAGCGGCGCGTTGCGGAGGCGCAAAAGCGCTTCGGCCTGATCGACGCGCGCCAGAAAGGTTACGGCGAACGGTTGATCCGCCTGATGCGCGCGGTCGAGGACCGGCTCCACCAAAGCCTGGCCGAGACCGAGCGGCAAAAGGCCGAAATCGGGCGCCAGCGCCAGGAAAACGAGCTGCTGCGCGGCCTGCTGCACGCCCTGCTGCAGGCGGTCGAGGGCGGTAGCCGCGATCACCTGAGCGAGACAATGCAGGCGCTCGACCGCAGGGTCAGCGCCTTGATCGCGGAGGCCCCGGCGCTTGAAGACGAGGCGCCGGCGGCCGATTTGGCCGAGGCGCCCGCGGGGCCTGAATCCGCGGCCGAGGCCGAGGCTCCGGCGGCGGCCGCGGCGGCAGGAGCCGAAATGACCGAGCCGTCCGTGGCGCCTTCGCCCGGGATCGAACGCGAGGCCTTGCGCCCCGAAACGGTGGCGGCAGCGGCCGATTCCGGTCCCGCAAGCGGGGCTCCGGAGGGCCAAGCCGCAGGGTCTTCTTTTGCGGGGTCTTCTGTTGCGGGGTCTTCTGTTGCGGGGCCTTCTGTTGCGGGACCGAGCGGCGCATCGGCCGAGACGCCGCCCGGCGCGCCGGAAAGGTCTGCGCCGACGCGCGCGACAGAGGTCCAGGCCGGAGACGTTCAGGCCGGCGGCGATGACGCGCCAGCCGCCGACCCGGAGGCCGAAGCCCCCGGGGCGACGCAATCCGAGGGCCTGACGGAAATCATGGGACGCGTCGCACAACTGGCGCAGGAATTGGCGGCGACGGCGGACGCGCCGCCCGATGCCCCGGCGCCGGACCGAACCGCCGCCGAAGCGCCGCCGGCCGGGGAACCGTCGGACGACGAACCCGCGATGAGACAGGGGCAGGCCCGAGACGAATACACGGTCGTGCGGTAACCGACCCGCGCATCGGAGTCCGATCGACCGGCGGCTTATGGTCCCGCCTCCTGCCATGCGCGACGGCCTCGAGGCTTTTTCGAACCCGCAATGCCGGAGACCGTCGAGGCTGCCCACACACCTTGAGATATCGGACATGGGAGAGAACCGCGACCCGGAATTCCTGCGTCGTTGGTGCGCCGTGCCGGTCTCGTCGTGATGGCCGGGTTCGGCCCGGCCATCCGGCCTTTTCAAGAGCTTGCGCAGTGGCTGCCCGGCTGATGTCCGGGCATCGCACCTCCGGACGTCGCACCAAGGCTCAAGTATTCTGAATATTCCTATGACCGGGTGCATAAATATCCGTTTTCGGTGGACCGGTTCCGGACAAGCGTGAAGCGGGTTTCCCGCATCGCCGCATAACCGGCATGCCGACCGGACCGCGCCGATGTGGGGCGCCCGGGCGCTTTTCAGGAAGGAAAGGCCCGGCTGTCTTTCCCCGGCGACGTTGGGCGCGGCCGGGTGCGGCTCCGATGGGCTCGGGGTGTGGCGCGAGCGGGCGGAAAGACGTGCCCGGTCGCGCGGCCCTGCGGCCACGTCCGGCCCAAGGCGGCACCGGAGGAGACCGTGGCCGAACTCGTGGCCGAACTCCCGGAATTCCTTTAAGGAAAGCTTTATCGCGGCCGCGCGATCATGGGGTGCCGCGCCGCTGGCGTTGGGGGCCTGTGGCCCCATATAGTGGGGGCGGAACCGCGCGAGTGATGGGATGAAGCGAGCCAAGAAGGGCCGGCGGGTCGAAAAAACCGCCGGGAGGCCGCCTCGGGACCGGGCGACCAATCCGGGCGGCAAGGCCAAGTCGCCGGTCCGTCCGCGGCTGGCGGTGCGGCTGCGCAACTATTTCCTGGCCGGCATCCTGGTCACCGCGCCGGTCGCGATTACCTTCTGGCTGGCCTGGAAGGTCATCGCCTTCATCGACGACCGGGTGACCCTCTTCATTCCGCCCCATTGGAACCCGGAGCACTATCTGCCTTTCGGGCTTCCGGGCATCGGCCTGATCGTCGCCTTTATCGTGCTGACCCTGATCGGTTTCCTGGCCGCCGGCTATGCCGGGCGCGTGGTGACCGGCGTGAGCGACCGCATGCTCGCCAGCGTGCCGGTGGTGCGCAGCATCTACAGTTGGACCAAGCAGGTCTTCGAGACGGTGCTGTCGCAAAAGAACTCCGCGTTCAACGAGGTGGTCCTGGTCGAATTTCCCAGCCGCGGCGTCTGGGCGATCGGCTTCATCACCGGGCGCACCGAGGGCGAGGTCCAGAACCTGACGGCCAAGACGGTCTACAACGTCTTCGTGCCGGCAACCCCGAACCCGACGACCGGCTTCCTCTTGTTCATCCCGGAGGGGGACATCCACCGCCTCGATTTGAGCGTGGAGGACGGGATCAAACTGGTCATCTCCGGCGGGATCGTGGAGCCGCCCAAGCCTCACCCGCGGGAGGCCAGGGAGGCGGCGGTTCGAGAAGGCGAGGCGGCCAACCTCGCGGCGGCGGCGAACCCCGCCGCCGGGAATCCGGGCCGGAAGGCGGAAGACGGCGCCGAACACGCGGCGCGCTTCAGGCTCGATATCGTCAAGAAGCTCCGCAACTACTTCTTTGCCGGCGTCCTGGTCACCGCCCCGGTGGCCATCACCATCTGGCTGACCTGGGAACTGGTGTCCTTCGTGGACGACCGGGTGATGCCCTTCATTCCGCCGAACTGGAACCCCGAGACCTACCTGCCCTTCAGCCTCCCGGGCCTCGGCGTGGTGCTGATCTTTGTCGTGCTCACGATGATCGGTTTCTTCACCGCCGGGTTGCTCGGCCGCACCCTGGTCGCGGCGGGCGAGCGGATGCTCCACCGCATGCCGGTGATCCGCAACGTTTACGCGACCGTCAAGCAGATCGTCGAAACCGTCTTCCGGGAGAAGTCCAAGGCCTTTCGCGAGGTCGTCCTGATCCAGTATCCCCGCCCCGAATCCTGGGCGATCGGCTTCGTCACGGGCCATACCGAAAGCCACATCCAGGACTTGACGCCCGACCAGGTGGCCAACGTCTTCCTGCCGACCACGCCGAACCCCACCTCCGGCTTTCTTTTGTTCGTGCCCAGGAAGGAGCTCCAGCTCCTCGGCATGACCGTGGAGGAGGGCATCAGGATGGTGGTCTCCGGTGGGATCGTGACCCCGCCCGTGCGCGCGGCGGCCGAAAAGCCGGCGGCCGAAGCGTCGAAACAGCCGGCGGTCGTCGATACCGCCTAAAGCGCGCCCATGCGCTTAATTTCAGGATTTTGCGAAACGGGCACGTCCTTCGACGGGCTTGAGGCACGAGGCCCTCACCCTGAGCTTGTCGAAGGGTGAGCTTGTCGAAGGGTGAGCTTGTCGAAGGGTGAGCTTGTCGAAGGGTGAGCTTGTCGAAGGGTGAGCTTGTCGAAGGGTGAGCTTGTCGAAGGGTGAGCTT
>JBHIDD010000183.1:0-5680 GCA_046759925.1 Kiloniellaceae bacterium | reverse complement strand
CGAGTTCCATGGCGAGGCTTTGGGTGAACCCGATCACGGCCCATTTGGAGGCGGCATAGGGGGTCCTGAAGGGGTATCCCAGGCGACCGGCGACCGACGAGATGTTGATGATGGAACCGCCCTCGGACTGCTTTAGGAGGGGAACCGCCCGGCGGGCGCAATGGAATTGACCGCTGATGTTAACGGACATGGTGCGCGCCCAGTCCGCCGGGTGGATATCCTCGACCCGGCCCGTGGGCCCGGCGATGCCGGCGTTGTTGACGAGCACGTCGAGGCCGCCGAGCTGCGCGGCAACGTCGTCGAACATCCGGTCAACCTGCTCGGGCTCGCCGACGTCGGCGAGGGTCGCTGTCACCTGCGGCAGTGCCCGGCAACAGGCCTCGAGGTTGGCTTGCGAACTGTCGCCGACATGCACGCGGGCGCCGTTGGCGAGAAAGGCCTCCACCATGACATGGCCGATTCCGGAGGCCCCGCCCGTGACGAGTATCCGCAGGTCTTTGCAAGAAAGCTCCATATGGCTCTTAAGTCTTCCGGGCGATGGTGGCTTCTTGAGAGTCCCGGCCTCATACCCACAAAACCTTTTTGCGGAATTCGAGATCGGTCAGCAACGGTTCCGCCGGCCCGTCATAGGTAATACGACCGCCATCTAAGACATAGGCGCGGTCTGCCAAAGATAGAACCAGATCCAGATCGTGTTCGATGATCAGCATGGAAATTTCCTTGCGAAGCTGGTCGATGGATTCAAATACTTCTTCCGTGATGGCGGGAGCAAGACCTTCGAAAGGCTCATCGAGGAGCAGAAACTTCACATTCCCAGACAGGGCTCGGGCGATCGCCACCATCTGTTGTTCGCCTCCCGACAGAACATCTGCCTTGACATTCAAACGTTCTTTGATCCTCGGGAAGTAATGGAAAATTCGTTCTTGATCCCAGTGTACGCCGCTACTTTTTGAGCGTCGAAGACCGCCGAGCGCCAAATTCTCCTCCACCGTCATGTCGGGGAATAGACGCCGACCCTGAGGGACCCAACCAATGCCGCGTCGCGCGATGTCTTCAGGCGACCTGTCACTAATCAGCTCCCCTTCATGATAGATGCGGCCCCGGCGCGGTGGCGTCAGACCGGCAATGCTTTTGACCGTGCAAGATTTGCCGGCGCCATTGCGCCCGAGGAGGGCGACGACCTCATTCTCGCGCGCCTCAAGTGAGACGTCATAGAGGATGTGGCTTTTGCCATAAAAAGTATTCACGTCTTGCAGCTCAAGGATGGGCTTGCCCACAACTTTTGTTGCGCGCTCGCGGCTTTGGATCATCGCCTTCCGCCCACTCCCTAAATAGACCTCCTGAACCTTTGGATTGTTGCGGACCTCTTCGGGCGAGCCATCCACCAAAACCGCGCCGTTGTTCATAACGGTAATGCTGTCGGAAAAGGCGAAGACGCGGTCTATATCGTGTTCCACCACGAGCACCGCCATGTGCTGCGTCAGCAACTGGATAAGATCGACCACCCGTTCGCGGTCTGCCGCCGCCAAACCCGCCAAGGGTTCGTCAAGCAATAGCAGTTTCGGCTTCGTCGACAAGGCGACACCGATTTCCAGGAGCCGTTGCCCGCCGTAGGACAAACTGGATACCTGCGCGTCCTCTAGGCCTTCGAGCCCGAGAAACTTGGCAAGGGCGCGCGTCTCTTCATCGACGATGGCAAGGCTCTCGGCTCGGCGCCAAACATTGAACCGCTTTGGGTCGCGTGCCTGGACGCCCAGGCGCAAGTTCTCGTAAACGGTGAGGCCCTCAAACAGGTTGGTGATCTGAAACGAGCGGGCCAGGCCGCGGGACGCTACGCGGTCGGCGGACATGCCGTCAATCGACTCGCCGCAAAATGCGACGGTGCCAGACTCTGGCCGGTACATTCCCGAAAGGACGTTAAAGAGGGTGGTCTTGCCGGCGCCATTCGGCCCGATCAACGATTGAAGCCTTCCCCCACGGATGCGTAAGCCTGCATGTGACACTGCAACCAGCCCGCCAAACCGCTTGTCGATCCCATGGCATTCCAGGAGCGGTGAGCTCTGCGCTGGCGGCGTCTCGGCCCTTAGGAAGGTCGGGATCTCCGGTCCGGGTTGAGGTTTGGCCCGGGCGGCCATGGCGGCAATCGTTTCTTCGCCGCGGCGAAACGGCGCGAGCAGCCGCCCGCCCAGGCCGACGAGACCGGTCGGCGAGAACAAAATAAACGCCATAAACAAAATCCCAAAGTACAATTGCCAACCAGCCGTGTACTCGGAAAGTATTTCCCTGAATAATATAAAGAACATTGCGCCGAGTGGCGGCCCGAGGAAGTCCCGCATCCCTCCGATGATCGTCATGGCGAGGATCTCGCCGGAGAACGGCACGCTCACCACATCCGCAGAAACAAAGTACTTGAGGAAGGCATAGAGGCTTCCCCCGACGCCGGCCACACCCGTCGACAGGACAAAGGCGATCAGTTTATATCGCCGGGCCGAATAGCCGATAAACGTGGCTCGCTGTTCATTCTCTCGGATTGCTACCAGGACCTTGCCCACGGGCGACTGCACTACCCGCCAGACGAGCCAGGCGACAATGAACGCAATGATCGCCGTGAGATAATAGAATGTAAGCTGGTCATTGATATCTATGCCGAAAACATCTGGTCGCGTAAGCCCGCCCAAACCGCTTTCACCGCCGGTCAGGGAAGTCCACCGAAAGACGATGTAAAAGATCATGGCGGTGAAGGCCAAGGTGAGCAGCGCAAAGTAAACGCCGCGCCGACGCAGCACCAGAAAGCCTATGACCACGCCAAGCAACGCGGCTAATGCCACGGCCAGCCCCATCGGCAAAATGAAGCCGGCGGGAAGCAGATGGATTTGAATGAGCGCCGCCGCGTAGGCGGCGAGACCGAAATAGGCGCCGTGACCGAAGGAGAGCAGGCCGGTGTAGCCAAGCAACAGGTTATAGCCGAGGCCGACCAACCCGAAGATGGCGATTTCCGTGGCAATCGAGTAGGTCAGCCCGATCGCGATCGTAAAGTGGGGAAGGACCACAAGCGCAGCGGCCGCAATCGCGAGAGGGTGGCGGAGTAAACGCGCGGCGTTCATTCCAGACGCTCGAACTTTTCACCCATCAGTCCCCGCGGCCGCAGGAGCAGCACGAGAACCATCAGAGCGTACATCGAGGCTTCCGCGGCCGGTGGATAAAACAGAACCGTTAACCCACGGACGACACCCACGAGCAATCCGGCGATAACTACTCCCCAGAAACTGCCGAGCCCGCCAATGACGACAACGACGAAGGTGGCAGTGAGGATCTCGATCCCCATGGCCGGCTGTACCCCGGCCAACGGCGCGGAGAGGACGCCTGCCAGGCCGGCCAGGGCAATGCCCAGGCCGAAAATCGCGGTCAGCACAGGGCGCAGACCTATGCCCAGCGCACGTACCATTTCCGGATCTCGCGTTCCCGCGCGCACGATCATGCCGAATGAAGTTTTGTGCAGCATCAGCCAAGCAGCGAGCACGGCAACGACGGCTACCGCCAGAATCGTCAAGCGGTAGCGGGAGTAAATAAAGTCGCCGAGGACAAATACCCCCGTAAGGGCCTCAGGCATGGAAAAATTCAGGCCCGTCGCGCCCCAGACGAGGCGCAGGCTCTGTTCCGCCGTCATCGCCAGGCCGAACGTGAACAGCAGGGAAAGCGCCGGATCCCCCCGGTAGAGCCTGCGTAAAAAGAACGACTCGATAAGCATGCCGACGATGGCGACGAGAAACGGCGAGATGAGCAGGGCGCCGAAAAATCCGAACAGCCGCTGGATCTCGTATGCAAAATAGGCGCCCAGGGCATAGAACGCGCCATGGGCCAAGTTGACCACGCCGCCGAGGCTGAAAATCAGGGAAAGACCAAGGGCCAGGATGACATAGTAGGCCCCGACCAGCAGACCGTTGGTCATATGCTCCAGGACGGTGAACATTCAATAAATGTCCTGCCCGGAGATTCCGCGAGCCAAAACCATAAGGGCAGAGGGGCGAGGGCGCGCTTTGGGGCGCGCCCTCCAATCGCTACGCTTTAAACGTGCAGGGATTTTCTTTTTTCGTCGGCTGGATGAGCTCCAGCGGATCGGCAGGGCCCGGCTGGGGCTGCACGATGTCGAAGATATCCCACTGGTCCTTAGACTTTTCTTTTTCCTTCACCTTGACGACGTACATCTCCTGAAGGAGCGAGTGATCCCAGTCGCGGAACTTGCCTTCACGGTCCTTCAGGATGTCGAAGGTCGCACCCTTCTCCAAATACTCTATGATCGCCCCGGTGTCGGTGCTTTTCGTTTCGGCTATCGCCTGTAATGCGATCCGCACCCCAATGTAGTCACCCCAGGCCTGGTTGTCCGGTGGCTTGCCGTGGCGGTCCATGTAGCGCTTCGTGAAGGCGACGGAGCCCTTGGTGGTGAGGCTGTGGTACCACAGGCTCTGCCAGTACCCGGAAAGCGAATCGATGCCCGCGGCCCAGAACGGCACCGAGTCCATGACACCGCCGGCGAGCGGGAAAGGAAGACCGAATTCGCGGTACTGCTTGAGGAACGTGGTTAGATCGACGCCCGCCAGGTTAAGGTAGACGAAATCGGGCTTGGCTTTGCGGATCTTCAGAATGTAGGCGCTGTAGTCCGGGGTGTTGGTGGGCACCATGTCGTTGCCGAGGTTGATGCCACCGTTTCCTTTCAGGAATCGAGAGGAGACCCGGTATAGATCGTGGCCGAAGGCGTAGTCGGCGGTGAGGAAGTACCACTTTTTGCCTTTGATCAGCCCCTGCTTTTGCTGCCAGATGCCGATGGTCTTGGTATACATGCTGTTGGAGCCTTCGACATGGAACATGAAGCGGTTGCAGTTGCTGCCGCGCAGAGCGTCCGAGTTGCACCCGGTATTGATGTACAGCTTCTTGAAGCGCTTCGCCTGCCCCGCGATCGCCAGGCCCGAAGAGGAGCTAATCTCGCCGATCAGGAACTGGGCCTTGTCCCGCTCGACCAGTTTCTGCGCCTTGGTGACGGCCACCCCCGGGTTCACGCTATCCTCGGTGATGAACTTAACCTCGCGGCCTAGAACACCGCCCGCAGCATTGGCCTCAATGACCGCCATCTCCGCGCCCCTGTAACCGTACTCGCCAAGCTGGCCAAGGAACCCGGTGCGCGGTGTCAAGTGACCGACTACGATTTTGTCTTCGGCCGCCTTGAGAATGGCGGGAAAGCCGAGCTTGACCGCAACCGCCGTGCCTGCACTTGCGGCAGTGGTCTTAAGAACCTGTCGGCGGCTGAGCGGCCTCAGTAACCTCGAACTCTTGTTCTCCCTGGGCATCTTTTCCTCCCTATCTGCAATTGGCTGTGACGTTTCTCAGAGGACCGTCCGTTGCAGCCGGATAATGCCCCAAACCCTATGTCGAGTCGAGCGCCAATCTGCGCGCTGGCGTGCACGTTGCGGCCGCCAAATTCGCGGCGATGGTTGCCGCCATCCTGTCAGGCCGAGGCTCGCCGCAAAATGCGTGCGCGGCACCGTCCCTCCGGCAAGCGGGGAAGTGACCCGGTATGTTGGTTGACAAGATTGCTCAATTGGTCGGGTGGCATAATGAGCCAAAGGGGCGATGGCCTCTTTGCAAGCCCTTGCAACTCCACCTTGCGGTCCGAGGACCTTTGGTG
>JBHIDD010000182.1:0-5791 GCA_046759925.1 Kiloniellaceae bacterium | reverse complement strand
GTTGTATCGGCGCCACGTCGAGTAGACCTCTGCATGGCGATTTCCCGACTTGCGGTAGCCAGCCACCATGACCCGGAAGATGCGGTCGTAAATGGTGAGCGCGTCGGCATCCGCCAGTTCTGCCGGCCGCTCCACTCGGAAATGTCGTGTCGGGCGCGCAATCTGCGGAAAGGCCATCGGTTCCTCGGATGTCGGTTCGACCGCCGGTGCCCAAGGCCGCAGCCATGCCACGACACCACCCCCGAGCGCCGCCACGAGCACCGTTGCAGCCAATACCGCCCGGCGTCTGCCGATCATTCGCGCCCCTTTCCCGCCGATTACCTTGCCGGCGGCTTCGGGGGTCGTAAGCACGCGGTAGGCGGTCACTGGCTCGGCAATGTTCTTGACCGAATGCTCACCCAGGTCCTCGTAGCCTAGGGAGACCTTGTTCCTGATCTGTTGGTAGACGGTATCGGAGATGCAGATGCCCCCGGGCGCGGCCAAGCTCTCGAGCCGCGCTGCGATGTTCACGCCGTCGCCGAAGAGGTTGCCCTCCTCGACCATAACATCGCCAAGGTTGACGCCGACGCGGAAGTGCATGCGTCGTGCCTCAGGCAGTTCGGCATTGCGCCGCCCCAGCTCTTCCTGAATGTGCACCGCACAACGCACCGCCTGGACGGGGCTCGGAAACTCCGCCATCACGCTGTCGCCCGCGCCGCTGAAGATCCGACCGTCGAATTCGCGGATCAGCCTGTCCACCACCTCGCGGTGAGCGCGGAGCGTCCCGAGTGTTCCCTCCTCGTCCTCGCCCATGAGGCGGCTGTAGCCGACGACGTCGGCCGCAAGGATCGCAACAAGCCTACGGGCGACATTCTGTTGGGCCATGCGCCTCTCCAAGGCCCCAAGGGCGGAAAGAGCTTAGCGGTGTCCGAGGAGGTAATCCATCGGGTCGTCGGACACGATTGATTGTCGCTCCAGATCGGGGACGTAAGGCACTGGAAGCCGTTCTCTAAATCCAGGACCGAGACCAGATGCCCCGCGGTGACCCTGTCGCGTCGGCTTTTCTCTCCGGGCAAGGCTTGTACAAGCCGGCGAGGGGACAGCGCCGGTCAGCGCGGATCGCCGCCCCTGGCCGGATCTGCGAGCCCCCGGCGCGCGGCCATATTGTGGCCCATCTCTTCCAGGTCCGCAGGGCCCAGCCGTCTGCGGGCGAGCGGCAGCACCACAGCGTTCTCCCAGGCCAAATGTCGGCGCTGAGCTTCGGCGAAGGCCCGCAAGTTGTTGAAAAGCCGCATTGGTTGGTCCAGCTTCCCGCCGCTCGCCAGGACCTTCAGGTCCAAGACGACATGGTGCGCCAGGAACGTGTCCACGGCGTGTTCCCGCTCTATCTCCGATAGGATGCCGTCGATCCCGTCCTCAGGTCGGCAGCGGGCTTTGAGCTTGGGGAGCAAGTCATTCTCCTCGTCCTCGGCGTGGCGCGGCAGACCCTCGATGAAATGGCCGAGCAGCATCTCGGCGCCCTCCGCCACGGCCTCAAGCCGTTGTTGGTCCGCCAGCGCAATGACCCGGTCGCAGAGTTCCAGATGATGGCGGTGTTCCGACTGGATAAGCTCGAGCGGATCGCGCTTTGCCGACTCAGAAGATATTTTTTGCTTCCAAAGCATCGGGGCGAATCTCTGGCCGTTCGGAACAGACGTGGGTCGTAGCGGCCTTTGATGAAGTGCGAGTATCACACTTGTGAATTTTCGTGATGGCCGGAGGCCGGGATTATGTTGCGTGCAGCCCGGCGGGCCGCTTGCCGCCTGCGCCGTGGCGGCGCAGGCGGCCGTCCGCCGGCCGATCCCGGCCACCGGCGGCGCGGCGACCGGCGTGATCTCTCCAGTCGGCTACGGCATCGGGGCCGGACTCCGTCCGGCCTGCCTGTTCACCATGCCGAGCGCGATTGCCGGCCGCGCCGCGGCCACTTTCGGCATCATCATGCCCGGCCGCAACATCGGGGGCTCGTCGGCCCGGTCCTCCTGGCCCAGGCCTCCGAGATCGCCGGTATCCGGGCCGTCGCGGCGCCGGTCTTCGGCACGGTGACGGGTCTCGCGCTGGGTATGGGGATCTGGCTGGCGCCGCGCCTGGCCGGCGCCGGCTATGGCACCAGCCGGTAGCCGCCGGGCTCGGTCACCAGGAGCTCGGCGTTCGACGGGTCCGCTTCGATCTTCTGACGAAGCCGGTAGACGTGGGTCTCGAGCGTGTGGGTGGTCACCCCGGCGTTGTAGCCCCAGACCTCGCCGAGCAGGGTTTCCCGCCCGACCGCATTGGCGCCGCTGCGATAGAGGTACTTCAGGATCGAGGTTTCCTTCTCGGTCAGGCGCACCTTCCTTTTCGTCTCCCCGTGAATCAGCATCTTGGCGCTCGGCCGGAAGGTGTAAGGGCCGATCGTGAAGACCGCATCCTCGCTCTGTTCGTGCTGGCGCAGTTGCGCCCGCAGGCGGGCCAGCAAAACCGAGAGGCGGAACGGTTTCGCCACGTAGTCGTTGGCCCCGGAATCGAGCCCCAGGATGGTGTCGGCGTCGGTCTGCGCGGCGGTCAACATGATGATCGGCGACTTGACCCCGTTGCGGCGCAGCAGGCGGCAGACCTCGCGGCCGTCCATGTCGGGCAGGCCCACGTCGAGCAGGATGGCATCGAAGTATTCGCTCTTCGCCGCTTCCAGGGCCCGGCTTCCGGTCGCCGCCTCGACGATGGCGAACTCCTCATGGAGACGCAGTTGTTCGCCCAGCGACTGGCGCAAGGCTTCGTCGTCGTCGATCAGAAGGATCTTCTTAGCCGTCGCGACGATCATGGGCGCCGATCTCAAGCGGCCTGTTGCCCTCCCGCATAATAGGACGGCACCAGGTTGAGGCATAGCCTTCAGATAACACCGCCGCACCACGGGTTCAAGCGCACCGCCGGACGTGACGCCACGCCCGGCCCCGTCATCCGCCGCCGAGAATGAGCTCGCGCAGTGCCACGAAAAGCGGCTGCCGCGGATCCCCCAGCGCCTCGATCGCGGAGAAATGATGCAGGCCGGGAAGTTCGACGACCCGCACCGCCAGATCCCTCGCCCGCCACGTGGCGACGAATTCGTCCTGCTGGCGCAGGAATTCCTCGGTCTCCGCCGACCCCACGGCGCAGATCACCGGGCCGGCCCGAGCCGGCGAACACCGGATCGGGCTCAGCACCCGCACCGTCTCTGGATCGAGCTTGAGGACCGGCTGGTGGTAGCTGAGCCGCAGGGGCTCCAGCTCGTAGATGCCCGAGACCGAGCATGCTCCTTTGACCAGATCGGCGGGCAAATCCCCTCGGGCACCCGCCTGCGCCGACCAGTCGGTCACCAGCGCCATGACCGCCAGGTGGCCGCCGGCCGAGTGTCCGGCGACGAAGATCCGGTGCGCATCCAGCCCGTACGCGCCGGCGTTACGGGCCAGCCAGGAAAGCGCATTTCGGATTTGGCCGACGATGTCCGCGATGCTCACTTTCGGCGCCAGATCGTAGTTCAGCGAGGCGAAGGCGACGCCCGAGGCCAGGAAGGCCGGCGCCAGGTAGCTGAAGTCGCCCTTGTCGAGGCCCTGCCAGTAGCCGCCGTGGAGGAAGGCCAAGAGCGGCGCGGCGGGCCCTTGCCGGGCGGCGGGGAAGAGATCGAGGGTTTCGCCCTCGGAGGCGCCATAGGCGAGGTCGAAATGGCCGCCGAGGCGGGCCCGGACCGCCTCGCTGTCGCGGGCCCAACGGGCGAAGAATTCGCCGTGTTCGGGCCAGCGGGCGCGCAGGTTGAGTTGCCGGTCGAGTTCGCCCTGGTGCCAATCCCGGTATACCGTCGCCGCCATGGCCAAGGATCCCCAACGATGACTCTTCGGCGGTCCCTTCGGCGCCGCCGCACCCCTTTCCCAAGGGGCACGCCTGAAGCCGGCACCGGGCCGAGCCGCCGCCGACGGTGCCACGGCGGCGCGTCATTCGTAAAGCGGCGAATGCCCGCCCCTGAATCGCCCGCACCCGAGATCAGCGCCGAGGCCGGCGGAATCGAGCGCGGCGATTGCGCCGCGCCGCCCATTCCCCCCGGCGGCCCCCGGCCGGGCGCCCGCCGCATTATGTATACAAATCAATTGGATTGGGGGGAAATCTTGATATAGTGCGGGCGGGGTTCGTCGTGCCGGACAGCGTCGTCATGACCCGGAAAATCCGTAATTTCGCCGACATCCTCCACCCGGTCACACCAGCGGCGTTCTTCGCCGAGTATCACGACAAGAAACCGCTTCACATCCCCGGCGCCCCGGACAAGTTCGCCTCGGTGATGTCCTGGCAGTCGCTAAACGGCCTGCTCAACATGACCACCATATGGAGTGCAGCGTCGCTCCAGCTCGTGCTCGACAAAGCGGTTATCCCGGCGGCGCAATACTGCCGTCCCGGGATCGACCGGAACAAGATCCAGGTGATGCAGCCCGACGCGGCCCGGGTGACCGCCCTGTTGCGCCAGGGCGCCTCGCTGGTCGCCAACGATGTGGACGCGCTGGCCCCCGGGCTGCGGGCCGTATCCGAGGCGCTGGAGGCGGCGCTGGGCGCCAAGGCGCAGGCCAACCTCTACTGCTCCTGGCGGCAGCGCCAAGCCTTCGACTCCCATTTCGACACCCACGACGTCTACGTCCTCCACGTCGAGGGAGAGAAGGTCTGGCGGGTTTACCAAACGCGCGTCGATACGCCGATCGCCCATCCCCGGTTCAAGAGCTATGGCCAGGCGCACCATGACAGGGCCAAGGGAAAGGTCCTGATGGACATCACCATGCGCCCCGGGGATCTCTTGTACCTGCCGCGCGGCCAGTACCACGATGCCCTGGCGAGCAGCGCCGGCACGTTGCACGCTTCCTTCGGGCTGACCGCGGTAATCGGGATCGACTTCGTCGATCTGATTCGCGACATGGCGATCGAGGACTCCCTGTTCCGGGCCAATGTGCCGGCTCCGGCAACCGGCGAGGCGCCCGTGGCGACTCATGTGCGCCGTCTTGCCGCGCGCCTCGGCGAACTGGCGGCGAGCCCCGAGGCGCTGGACCGGTTCACCAGCTTCCAGCGCGGATTCCGCTATGCGCGGGGCGGATTCCGGCTCCCGGAAGCCGCCACCGTGCCCGAGTTCCGGGTGCGCGGACGCGGCCTGAAGGTGGTGAAGTCCGGCAGCGTCTGGGCCCTGGTGGACAAGGCACGATCCGTTCCGATCCCGCCCGGCGGGAATAAGCTGGTGGCCTGGGTGATCGACCGCGAGCGCTTCTCCGGCGACGAGATCGCGGCCGCCTTCCCGGACACGGCCATCGAGGAACGCACCCGGATGTTGCGCGACCTCGCCGCGATGAAGGTGATCGAGCCGGCCTAAGCAGGTTTTCGAAACTCCGCCCACAGCGCGTGTGGGCGGGCTTCGCAAAACCTGGCGGACTTTTAAAGGGTTGCAGAGTGATCTTGGCCCGGCCATTCGTGGCTGGATCAAGAACACTCTGCTTAGCCTGGCGCCTGATCAGCGCGCAGCGCCATCTCGCGGCCGGTCCATCTCGTCCGTTTGCCATACAAATCATCGGCTCAGCTTGGCCTCCTTCTTGCGTGCCGAAGCGGATGCATGGAACTCTCGATGAGCCACGCGGCGGCCCGTCCGCTTCCCCTTGCCCGGCCGAGCGCCCTGGCCAGTCTGCCGCCGCGGCCGAACGATCCGGCCGCCCCGGCAGGGTCTGCCGGCGGCGAGGCAAAATTTGACCCTTCGGCCCGGGGGTTTGCGCCGCGTTCGCCCGGCAACGCGGCCGGTTCGCGC
>JBHIDD010000181.1:0-5805 GCA_046759925.1 Kiloniellaceae bacterium | reverse complement strand
GAAGGTGCGGGCGATGGAGATCATCGACGAGCTGGAGCCCGAGCGCCGCGGCATCTACGCCGGCGCCGTCGGCTACTTCGGCGCCAACGGCGACATGGACACCTGCATCGCCCTCAGGACCGCGCTGGTCAAGGATAAGGTCATGTACGTCCAGGCCGGCGGCGGCGTGGTCGCCGACAGCGACCCCGAGGCCGAGTACCAGGAAACCCGCAACAAGGCCCGTGCGCTCATCCGGGCCGCCGAGGAGGCGATCCGCTTCGCCGCCAAGAGCGGTTGACGTGCGAGGCCGGCTCAGCCGGTGGGGCTGGCACGATCCTGCGCGATGCCGATGCGGTGGCGCACGATGGCGCTGATCGGCACCAGTGCGAAGCCCCGCCGACGCATCTCGGGCAGCCATATCGCCAAGGCGTCCAAGGTCGCCCGGTGCGGATGGCCGATACCGACGGCATAGCCGCGCCGGCGTGCCACGGTCTCGAGCTGGGCAAGCTGCCGGTAGATCGACTCGATATCCCGCGGGTCGTTGTCGAGAAAAACGTCCCGCTGGGCATAGGGCACGCCGGCCTGCCGCGCCATCGCGGCCCCGATGCTCGCGGGGGCGGTGAGCGAATCCAGGAACAGCAGGCCGCGGGCCTTGAGTTCACCCATCACCTGGACCAAGTCGTCGGGCGAGGCGGTGAACTTGCTGCCCATGTGGTTGTTGATCCCGACGAAGCCCTCGAAGCGTCCGAAGCCCCACTCGAGCCGGCGCCGCAGTTCGTCCGGCGGCAGCCCGGTGCGCAGCACGTTCGGGCCGGGATCCTCCAGCTCGTCGTGCGGCTCCATGGGGACGTGGAGCAGTAACTCGTGACCGGCGCCGCGGGCTGCCGCCGTCATCCGGTCCAGGTCCTCGGCGTAGGTCATGAAGGACAAGGTCAAGGGCGCCGGCAGGGCGATCGCCCGGTACGCGCCCAGGCGGTTGAGGCCCAGGTCGTCGAGCACGACCGCGATCATCGGCCGCGTGCCCGGGTCGGCGATCTGCACGGCATGGCGCTGCCAAGGCTGCGAATCCGGCGCCGTCCGACCGGGCCCTGCCGCCGGCAAATTGGCGAACTGCACGGCCGCCGCGGTATCCGCCGCGGTGGCATATGGCCCCGGCCCGGCAGCGGTCACGAGCGGCGGCTCGCCGGCGCGGCCGGGCGCGGCTTGGCGCGTTTCGCGCGCGCTCTGCGCTGCCGCGCGCGCCACCACCGTCGCCGGCCGGTCGTTGTCGACGGCGCGCGCCGCGTGGCCCGGGCCGGCCCCGGGTCCCCCGTCCAAGGCAACCGTGACCTGAGCGGCCAGCCGCGCATCGGATACGCCGCCCCGACCCAGATAGGCGCCCATGGCACCGCCCACCACGATGCACAGCAGGCCCAGGCCGGCGAACCTGGCGGTTCGCCGCCGCCGGACGAGCTTGTCACGCCGTTCGCGCCGGCGAAGGCGGGCTCTGGCGCGGGCCACTGCCGAAGCCTTCGATCGCCTCCTGGCTTGCGTCATGCTGCCGAACCACCCGATAACGCGGCAGGATAGCACAGCTCGCCGTGCGGCGCGCGGCGATCCTGCCCTCCTCGTGCCTCGGGTATTATAGGGTAAATCGCCTCCGCGGGGGTTAACGCCCCCCGTCCAGCCCGGCCAGATCCGCGAGGATGGGGCAGTCGGGCCGTTCGTCGCCGTGGCAACGTTCGATGAGGTGAACCAGGGTCTCCCGCATGCCGCGAAGTTCCTCGATCTTCCGATCGATCCGCGCGACGTGGTTCTGGGCCAGGACCTTGACCTGGGAACTGGCCCGTCGGGTATCGCGCCACAACGCCAGGAGATGCGCGACGTCGCTGACTGAGAAGCCCAGGCTGCGCGCCCGCTGGATGAAGCGGAGCGTCTGGACGTCGTGGTCGCCATAGACGCGGTAGCCCGCGGCGGTGCGTTCGGCGGCCTCGATCAGTCCGATACTCTCGTAGTAGCGGATCGTCTTGGCCGGCACGCCCGATATTTCCGATGCGGTTCCGATCTGCATGATGATTCCCTTACAGAGCCAATGTCCTGAGCCTGAGGGCATTGCCGATCACCGAGACCGAACTGAAGCTCATGGCCGCCGCGGCGATCATCGGGCTCAGGAGCAACCCGAAGACTGGAAACAACACCCCGGCGGCGAGCGGCACGCCGAGCGAATTATAGAGGAAGGCCCAGAAGAGGTTCTGCCGGATGTTGCGCATGGTGCCGCGGCTCAGCCGCCTGGCCCGCGCGATGCCGCGCAGATCGCCCTTGACCAGGGTGACGCCCGCGCTTTCCATGGCCACGTCCGTGCCTGTGCCCATGGCGATGCCGACCTGGGCCTGCGCCAGCGCGGGGGCGTCGTTGATGCCGTCGCCGGCCATGGCCACGACCCGGCCCTCGGCCTGCAGGCGCTTGACGATCTCGCCCTTCTGCTCGGGCAGGATCTCGGCCTCGATCCGGTCGAGCCCGAGGCGGCGGCCCACGGCCTGCGCCGTGGTCCGGTTGTCGCCCGTCAGCATGACGATCTCGACCCCGTCGGCGTGCAGCCGGCGAATCGCCTCGGCCGTCGACGCCTTGATCGGGTCGGCAACCCCGATCAGCCCGGCGGCCTCGCCGTCGATGGCGACGAACATGACGGTTTCGCCTTCGCCCCGCATCGCTTGGGCGCGCGGTTCGAGATCCCCGGGAGCGATCCCGAGCGCTTCGAGGAGCTTCCGGTTGCCGAGCGCGACCTGCCGCTCGCCGACGCGCCCGGTCACCCCCTTGCCGGTCGCCGAGGCAAAGTCCTGAACCGCCTGCAGGGCCAGGCCCCGCTCCGCGGCGCCCGCGACGATCGCGGCGGCCAGGGGATGCTCGCTGGCCCGCTCCAGGCTCGCCGACAGGCGCAGCAGCTCCGCCTCGTCGAAGCCCGCGGCGGCCACCACCCGGGTCAGGCGCGGCCTGCCCTCGGTGAGCGTCCCGGTCTTGTCGACGACCAGGGTATCCACTTTCTCCATGATCTCGAGGGCCTCTGCGTTCTTGACCAGCACGCCCGCCGTCGCGCCGCGCCCGGTGCCGACCATGATCGACATCGGCGTGGCCAGGCCCAGCGCGCAAGGGCAGGCGATGATCAGGACCGCCACCGCGTTGATCACGGCATAGGCCATCGGGGGTTCCGGGCCGATCAGCGCCCAGACGACGAAGGTCACCGCCGCGACGAGCATCACGCCCGGCACGAAATAGCTCGAGACCACATCCGCCAGACGCTGGATCGGCGCCCGGCTGCGCTGCGCCTCGCCGACCATCCGGACGATCTGCGCCAGCAGCGTTTCGCTTCCCACCCGCTCGGCCTCCATGACGAAGCCGCCGGCGCCGTTGACCGTGGCACCCGTCACCGGGTCGCCGGCGGTCTTTTCCACCGGAATCGGCTCGCCGGAGATCATCGACTCGTCGATGGCGCTCAGCCCCTCGATCACCACGCCGTCGACGGGGACCTTCTCGCCGGGCCTGACCCGCAGCCTGTCGCCGGGGCGCACCTCTTCGAGGGGGATGTCCGCCTCGCTGCCGTCCTCGCGCAGGATACGCGCCGTCCTGGGCGCCAGGCGCAAAAGCGCCCTGATCGCGCTCGAGGTCCGGCTGCGCGCCCGGAGTTCCAGCACTTGGCCCAGCAGCACCAGCGTGGTGATGACCGCCGCCGCTTCGAAGTAGACCGCGACGCTGCCGTCCGCGGCGCGGAAGCTCGGCGGGAAGATCCCGGGACGGACGGTCGCGATCAGGCTGTAGACATAGGCCACCCCGGTGCCGATGGCGATCAGCGTGAACATGTTCAAGCGGCGATTGACGATGGAGGCCCAGCCGCGCTCGAAGAACGGCTTGCCGCCCCACAGCACCACCGGGCTCGCCAGCACCAACTGGAGCCATGTCAGCAGCCGCTCGGAGGCCACCTCCTGCAGCGGTCGACCGGGGATCGCCTCCGCCATGGCGATCGCGAAGACCGGCAGGGCGAGCGCCAGACCGACCCGGAACCGGCGGGTCATGTCAATGAGCTCGGGGTTCGGCGCGTCCTCCGGGACCAGGGTCCGGGGCTCGAGCGCCATGCCGCAAACCGGGCAGTCGCCGGGCCGGTCCCGGACGATGTCCGGGTGCATCGGGCAGGTATACTCGGACCGGGGCGGCCGGAGCGGCACCGTCGGCTCGAGTGCCATGCCGCACCTTGGGCAGGCCCCGGGGCCCGCCTGCTCGACCCCCGGGCACATCGGGCAGATATAGGTGTCCGGCCCGGTGCTCCGCGCGGGGCTTGCCGCCCGCTCGGCGTGGTTGTGCCGGCGGTGGCTGTGCTGGTGCTGATCGTGATCCGGGGGATGGCCCTGCCGGTGCCGATCATGGCGATCGTGATCGTGGCGGGCCGGTTTTTCCGCCATGGTGGAACTCTCCGATTTGGTCTCCGCGACCCACGACCGGGCCGCCCGGCGCGGCAGGATCACACCGCAACGTCGGCGCCCGCACCTCGGTCCTCGACCAGCCGGCAAGGACCGCCGGCCGCCCGGCCGATCCGACGTCCCCTCAGATAATCCTTCCAGTCACTGGAAGGTCAAGGGGGGCCGGTGAACCTCTGCCATGACCCTGACGCATGCCCAGCGCGCCGCTTGCTTCCGTCCACCCGGGCAAGCTGTTATAAGGGGGGGATGCTGGTTCAGCACAAGCTGGAAAGACGCCCGTTAGGCCTTTGAAATGTTTCTTTTGATAGATAATTACGACAGCTTCACCTACAACCTTTTCCACTTCCTGGGCGAACTGGGGGCCGAGCTCGAAGTGCGGCGCAACGACGCGGTTTCGGTCGGCGAGGCGCTGGAAATGCGGCCCCAGGGGATCGTCATATCGCCGGGTCCCTGCGACCCGGACAGGGCCGGGATCTGCCTGGAACTGGTCCGGGCCGCGGCCGGCCGGCTGCCGATCCTCGGCGTCTGCCTGGGCCATCAGGCGATCGGCCAGGCCTTCGGCGGAAAGGTGGTGCGGGCGCCGCTGTGCATGCACGGCAAATTGAGCGAAATCCGGCACCGGGGTCGGGGCGTCTTCGCCGGCCTGCCCTCGCCGTTTTCGGCCACGCGCTATCATTCCCTGATCGTCGAGCGGGACAGCCTGCCCGACTCCCTCGAGGTCACGGCGGACACCGAGGACGGCTTGGTCATGGGCCTGCAGCATCGTGAATTTCCTCTGCACGGGGTGCAGTTTCACCCCGAGAGCATCGCCTCGGAGCACGGCCATGCGTTGCTCAGGAACTTCCTGACCCTGGCCGGACACGACGCCGCGATCGGGTTGCGGAGCGCCTCGGGATGACCGCCGATATGAAGGATCTCAAAGGTGTGCTCGCCCTGGTCGCCGCCGGCGAGACCCTGAGCAGCGCGCAGGCCGAACAGGCCTTCGACATCATCATGTCGGGGGATGCCACGCCGGCGCAGATGGGCGGCTTCCTCATGGCGCTCCGGGTGCGCGGCGAGACCGTGGCCGAGATCACCGGCGCGGTGCGCGCCATGCGGGCCAAGATGCTGACCATCGAGGCGCCGGAGGGCGCGATCGACGTCTGCGGCACCGGCGGCGATGGCAAGGGGACCTACAACGTCTCGACCGCCAGCGCTTTCGTCGTGGCGGCCTGCGGCGTGCCGGTCGCCAAGCACGGCAACCGGGCGCTGTCCTCGAAAAGCGGGGCGGCCGACGTGTTGGCGGCGCTCGGCGTCAACATCGACGCCGATTTGAGCCTGGTGAAGAAGGCCCTTTGGGAGGCCGGCACTTGCTTCCTCATGGCGCCCCGGCATCACA
>JBHIDD010000180.1:0-5820 GCA_046759925.1 Kiloniellaceae bacterium | reverse complement strand
CACTCTGCAAGCGCTTAAAAGCCCAGCAGGTTTTGCGAAGCCCGCCCACACGCGCCGTGGGCGGCGTTGCGAAAACCTGCTTAGGCGCCGATCCAGTCCGCCAGCGTCGTCTCGTACACGATGCCCGTGCCGATGAGGACGGTCACGAGGCCGATCGCCGCCTGCAGCCCTCGATGGGCCCGGGTCAGCGCGCGCGCGGAATAGCTCAGCGGCACCGCGATCACGGTGGACAGGGCGGCCATGCCCATGATCGAGCCGACGCCGAACAAGGCAATGTACAGTAGGCCCAGAGGCGCCGAGCCGATCGAAGCCGCGGTCAGAAGCAGCAGCGCGGCCGAACCGGCCATGCCGTGCATCATGCCGATCAGCCAAGTCCGGAAGGGGATGCCGGGGGGGTGGGTGTGTTCGTGGCGGCCGGTACCGTGCCGGTTCGAATCACCGGCGTGGGAATGGGCGTGGACGTGTACGACGCCGTCGTCATGGCTGTGGATGTGGACGTGGATCCGGTCCCGGACCAGGCGCCGCAGCACCCATCCGCCCAAGACGATCAACATGACGCCGACCGCGAATTCGAGCCCCCGCGCCAGTTCGTGCGGTACCGCCGCGCCGAGCAACACCACGGTTCCGCCGAACAACAGCAAGCTCAGCGTATGGCCCAACCCCCAGGTAACGCCGTGCCTGACGATCCGCCTGATCGACCGCTCTCCCGTCGCGATGCTCGCCACGGCCGCGATGTGATCGGCCTCCAGGGCGTGCTGCATGCCGACGAGAAACCCCAGAACAAGAATCGAATCCATATGGCAACCCTGGGTCCGGCGATCGCGGGCTCCCGGCGGACCACGCCGGGCGAGCTTCTCGCCACGGCCTTTTTACACGGATTGACCGTCACGATCGAAAAAACCGTTGCCGAACCGTTCCGGCCTCGACCCGGACCCGCGCCCGACCGCGGGGCGGGGGATCGGGATCTTCGGCGTCGAGCCCCGGCGAAGGGGATTTGCCGCAGCCTTGGCGGAGGTCCAGCGCGCTTTGCGCTGGACCTTGCCGTCCGCCTGGGTTAATCGCCTGGGGCGATGGACTATACGAGCATCGAGGCGGCGTTGCGCGCCCGGGGCCCGATCGCGCGCCGCGGGTTTCATCCCCGCGAGGACGACGGCGCCCCGGCGCCCGAGTTCGGCGCCCCGGGCAACCGCTGCAGCGAACGGCGGCTCGCCGCGCCGGCGGCTTTCCTGCGGGCGCGGCAACCCGAAGCGGCCGCGCCATGAACCAGACCGTCCTGTTGATCGACCATCCGGTCGGCAAGCGCGACGACCGGGTCTCCGGCCGGCTCGTTGCGCGCGGCTTCCGGATCGAGTGGCGCGGTCCGGGAAAGGGCGAGAGCCTGCCGGCGCCGGAGGCGGACTACGACGCGGTGGTGGTCTACGGCGGGGCGGAGAGCGCCAACGACGGTGCCGCCAAGCCCTATATCCGCGAGGAGCTCGACTGGATCGAGCGCTGGCTGGACGGCGGCAAGCCCTTCCTGGGCCTCTGCCTGGGCGGGCAGTTGCTGGCCCGCGTGCTCGGCGCCCGCGTCGCGCCGCATCCCGAGGGCCTCTACGAGATCGGCTACTTTCCGGTCAAGCCCGCCGGGGCGGCGGGCGGGTTCGTCGATGGCTTGAGCCACGTCTACCACTGGCACAAGGAAGGTTTCGAGGTGCCGAGAAGCGCCGAGCTGCTGGCCGAGGGTACGACCTTTCCCAATCAGGCGTTCCGTTACGGGCGCAACGCCTACGCCCTGCAATTCCACCCGGAGGTCCCGGTGCCGGTCATGACTCGCTGGTTGCAGGAGGCGGCGCACATGCTGGGCAATCCCAACGCCCATCCGCCCGAGCGGCAACTGGCGGATGCCGAACGGTTTGATGCCCCCCTGGCCGCCTGGCTCGACGGGTTCCTGGACGACTGGCTGGCCGATCGCGACGCCTGCGCCGCGTCTGGGCGGCCCGATCCGCAGGACTGAGCCACGGAGGCTGAGCGCCTCAGCGCAGCCCGCCTGACGGTGGGCGGGATCTTGGCCCTTCCTGGTGCCGGCGGCGCTCATGGTCGTCGTCGCCGGCGCCAGCCGGCGCCTACCCGGGCGGCGCCCGATGGTGCCGGCGGCTCGAGGGACCTTTCCGCTGCTTCGGCCACTACTGCTTGACAGTGATTTGCGGAGCCGTTGGAATTGGTTCAGGCTCGGCAGCCGCTCAAATTATTCACGCCATAAAACCGACCGGGTCAACATCGCAAGGGGAGAGGTATCAGATGAAAAAGATCTACAAAACTTTGGTGCTTGCCGTCGGCTTGCTGGCGCTGGGCGCCGGCGTTGCGCAGGCCCAGAAAGAGGTCACCATCGGTTATCAGCTCATTTACAACCCCTGGAAGGTGGCCATCGTCAACGGCGAGTTCGAGAAGGCCACGGGCTACAAGATCAGCTGGAAGAAGTTCGATTCCGGCGCCAAGGTGATCACCGCCATGGCTTCGGGTGACGTCCAGCTCTCGCTCGCCGGCTCCAGCCCGATCGCCGCGGGGGTCAGCCGCGGGCTCGACCTGGAGCTGGTCTGGATCGTCGAGGACATCGCCTCGGCCGAGGCGCTGGTGGTCCGCGACGGCTCCGGAATCATCGCGCCCCAGGACCTCAAGGGTAAGACGCTCGGCGTTCCCTTCGCCTCGACCACCCACTTCCACACGCTCTTCGCGCTGGAGCAGTTCGGGATCGAGCCGAGGGCGCTGAAAATCCTCAACATGCAGCCGCCGCAGATCGCCGCGGCCTGGGAGCGGGGCGACATCGACGCCGCCTTCGTCTGGGATCCGGCGCTCGGCGCGATCAAGAAGACCGGCAAGGTGCTGATCACCTCCGGGCTGCTTTCGAGCTGGGGCAAGGCGACCTTCGACGGCATGCTCGCCAACAAGAAGTTCGCCTCGGAAAACCCCGATTTCATGTGCAAGTTCATCAAGACGATCGCCGCCGCGGACGACGCCTACCGCAGCAACCCGGCCGCCTGGTCGCCGGAATCGGCCGAGGTCAAGGCGATCGTGAAGCTGATCGGCGGTAACCCGGAGGACGTGCCCACCGTCCTCGATCTTTATGACTTCCCGACGCCCAGGGAGCAGGCCTCGGCCCGCTGGCTGGGCGGGGGCAAGGATGGCGGCGCGGCCCGGGCGCTTAGCTTTACCTCCGAGTTCCTCAAGGGCGAGAAGAAGATCCCGGCGGTCCTTGCCGACTACGGCGCGGCCGTCAACCCCAAGTGGGTCCAGATGGTCTTGGACGGCAAGTGCTGATCGCCGAGCCTTGACCGGTAAGGAACAGACCCCGGCCCGGCCTGTCCCGGGTCGGGGTTTTGCTTAGCGTCGGGGGTGACAGGGGATGAGCACGCTCGAGGTCAGGGACGTCTCGGTCCGCTATCCCACCGCATCCGGGGAGCCGGTCCAGGCTCTCAAAGGCATTTCCCTGACCATTCAAGGCAATGACTTCCTCGTTGCCCTGGGCGCCTCGGGCTGCGGCAAGACGACGCTTCTCAACCTGATGGCGGGCTTCATCGCGCCCAGCGAGGGGACGATCCTGCTCGACGAGCAGCCGATCCGGGGCCCGGGCGCCGACCGCGGCGTGGTGTTCCAGAAGCACGCGCTTCTTCCCTGGCTGAACGTCATCGAAAATACCGAGTTCGGCCTGAAGCTGCAGGGCGTCAAGAAAGAGAAACGGCGCAAGATCGCCGCCGAGAATCTCAGGCTCGTGCAGCTCGAGGACTTCCACAGCCACGCAATCTACGAGCTCTCGGGCGGCATGCAGCAAAGGGTCGGCATGGCCCGGGCGCTGACCAGCGACCCGCGCATCTTGCTCATGGACGAGCCGCTCGGCGCCCTCGATCAGCTGACCCGCGAGACGGTGCAGGAAATCATCCTCGACGTTTGGCACGAGACCGGCAAGATGTGCTTCTTCATCACCCACAACGTCGAGGAAGCCCTGTTCATGGCCACCCGGCTGGTCGTCATGTCGCCGCGGCCGGGCCGCATCATCCACACCTACGACCTCGACTTCGGACACCGATTCATCCAGACCAGAAATGCACGAGAAATCAAATCCTTGCCTGAATTCATTAAGATTCGAGAGGAAGTCTTGAGCATTATTCGCGGCCACGAAATCGCCGCGTCTTGAGGAGACTGGCCATGTCGCTTGCCGAATTCGTGAGACAGCCCTCGCTTCGGACCTTGTCGGAGGCCTTTGGCGGCGGCCCGGCCAAGGCCGGCGATGCCTACGGCGCCCCGGGCACGGGTCGGAGCACCGTGATCGCGGTCACGACCAGCGTCGCGCTGATTCTGCTGTGGTGGTACGTCACCGCCCAAGGCTGGATCAAGCCGCTGTTCCTGCCCTCGCCCGAGGCGATCTTCGACACCATGGCCGACCTTTGGGTGGAGGGCTTCGGCGGCGCGACGCTGCTCGAGCACGCCTGGGCCAGCCTGCAGCGCGTCTTCGGCGCTTTCCTTCTGGCTTGCCTCAGCGCGATCCCGATCGGGGTGGCCATGGGCATGAACCGCTTTGTCCGGGGCATTTTCGATCCCCCGATCGAATTCTACCGGCCGATCCCCCCGCTGGCGTACCTGCCGCTGGTGATCATCTGGGCCGGGATCGGCGAGCTCGCCAAGACCCTGCTCATCTATCTCGCGATCTTCGCGCCGATGGCGCTGAGCGCGCGGGCCGGGGTCCGGTCGGTCTCGATCGAGCAGATTCACGCCGCCTACTCGCTCGGAGCGAGCCGGGCCCAGGTCATCAGCCAGGTGGTGCTGAAGGCGGCCATGCCGGAGATCCTCACCGGCATGCGCATCGGGATCGGCTTCGGCTGGACCACGCTGGTGGCCGCCGAAATGGTCGCGGCCGAGCAAGGGCTCGGGGTCATGGTGCTCAACGCCGCCGAGTTCCTGGTCACCGACGTCGTCGTGACCGGGATCGTGATTATCGGCGTGATCGCCTACGCCTTCGACCTCTTCATGCGCCGGGTCGAGCGCTGGCTGGTGCCCTGGAAGGGCAAGGTGTAGGCGGACGCCCGCGTCGCGCCGCATCCCGAAGGCCTGTTCGCGATCGGCTGGGGTCCGGTCAAGCCCGCCGGGGCGGCCGACGCGGGCTCGGGAAGTCGACAGGACTCGATCATCTTGGCGTCCCGAGTGACGGGGTAACGGATGAGC
Source organism: Kiloniellaceae bacterium (assembly GCA_046759925.1). Lineage (GTDB taxonomy): Bacteria > Pseudomonadota > Alphaproteobacteria > Kiloniellales > J153 > JBHIDD01. The sequence continues at coordinate 627 of JBHIDD010000180.1, read as the reverse complement.
GAGGCTCCCGCTAGGCACCGTCGTCGAGCGGCAAGGCCAGCACGATCCGGGCCACGCACGCGACCGCGGCCTCCGGGTCGCGGCACTCGCGCAGCCCGGGCAGCGGCGGCGCGTCGAGCAGGCCGAGCACGGGCAGGCCGAACTGAAGCCCGAAGGCCGCCTCCGCGGTGGTGCCGTAGCCGCCGCCGACGGCGATCAGGCAGAGCGAGGCGCGGGCGATGACGGCGTTGCGCGCCACCCCGAGTCCGGTTGCGATCGGCACCGTCACGTGCGGGTTGGCCGCCTGCGGATCGGCTTCGGGAAGCAGGCCGATGCTGAGGCCGCCGGCGCGCTCGACGCCACGGCAGACCGCCTCCATGACGCCTTGCCGGCCGCCGCAGAGCACCGTCAAGCCGCGGCCGGCCAAGCGTTCGCCGAGGCGCTCGGCGGCGGTTCGCTGCGCTGCGCTTGCCGCGCGCGCGCCGATGACGCCGACCGGCACCCGGCAGGGCATGCCGCTGTCCCGCTGGAGCCAGGACAGCGCGTCCAGGACGCCGACCGGCGCGCCATCGGGCGCAACCGCGGTTGCTCCGCCTTCGGCCGGAGCCCAGCCGCGCGTGCCGGTATCGACCACCTGGCCGTCGGCCC
>JBHIDD010000179.1:0-5834 GCA_046759925.1 Kiloniellaceae bacterium | reverse complement strand
ATTCCAAAGGGCGTCTGGAGAGCGTTTGAACTCGGCCCATTCGGCCTCGCCCCAGGTGCCAATTCCTTACGGCGACCAGCGCAGGAACACGATTCGCGCCTTGCCGTAGTTGCGCTCGTCCAGGCGCGCGAAGCCCGGTGGCGGCGCGGCGCGGCCGTGGCGATCCGCGAAGCCATCGCAGGCGGGTGCCGAGCCTGCGAGGGTTTCGACGCCACCATTGCAAGTGCGGGCCAAAGAACCAGGCCCAGACGAAACATTGCATTGAATTCCGATGATAGGTTATTTAAGATCAGCCCAAGATGTTCGAAAATTTTGTAGACCTTTCTGTATTAATGTAAAACTCTCTATTCCAATATTCTTTTATGTTTTTTTAATTTCTCCAATTTAAATTTTACAACGCCACGACGTGCTGTGGGCGGAGCTCCGCATTATGATTGCGACTTTTCGGTTTTTCCTGGACGAAGAATCGGGCACCTCGGCCATCGAGTACGGCCTGATCGCCGGGCTCGTCTCGCTCGCCATCGTCGGCATGCTGGGCACCACGGGCAATTCGATTCAGGCGTTTTTCAGCTCGGTCTCGAACTCGCTCAACGCCGCCGCCACGCCGTAAGGGTGACAGGCGCATCGCCGCCGGGCGCCCGAAGCCAGGCCAGGACTTACCGGTTGCCGGCCGGTGGATCGGCCGCCGTGGCGGCTGTCGCGGATTGTTACCCGGACCGCGAAAGAGGCTAGGCCGCATGGGCCTAACCTCTTCTTTTCCTCGGCAAAAAGCGTTCCGGAAAATCTGGTCGGGGAGAGAGGATTCGAACCTCCGGCCCCCGCCTCCCGAAGACGGTGCTCTACCAGGCTGAGCTACTCCCCGGCGCGCGCGGGGTTATAGCCGCTTGCCGCACCCTTGTCCATGGTCGGTCGGCCGGGTGACGCGCGAAGCCCGGATTCCCGTGCCACCGGCGCCCGCTCGGGACGCCGCTCGAGGCTTCACCCGACCGCCGGTGCGGTATCCGCGAATCCGACGCCCCGAACATCCCGGTATTTGCCCTTGTCCGGGCGGGGCGCCCTACGTTAGCGTGCCTGGCAAAATCGAGCTGTCGGGGACCCGGATTGCCCACAGGTCGCAAGGATCGGAAGCTGGCCCTCCGCCGGCCGGGATCCTAATGGGGAGGACTTCACAGAATGCCTATGCGCTCGGTCACGAATATTGCTGCGGTCGCCGCACTGGTCGGCGCCGTTACGCTCGGCGTGGGTGCTTCGGCCGACGCCCAGACGAAACTGAAGATGCAAAGCGCCTGGAACCCGAACCTGCCGGCGCTGGGCGAAACCGCGAAGTATTTCGCCGACACCGTGGCCGCGGCCTCCGGCGGCGAGGTGATCTTCAAGTTCTACGGCGCCAAGAAATTGGTCCCCACACTCCAGATCTTCGACGCCGTGTCCGCGGGGACGATCGATGCCGGTTTCTCTTGGCCCCGCTACTGGATGGGGAAGATGCCGGCGCTGACCCTGTTCGCGGCGGTCCCTTTCGGTCCCGAGGCGCCCGAATTCCTGGCCTGGATCTACCACGGCGGCGGCCTGGATATCTGGCGTGAACTCTATGCCAGACAGGGGGTGGTCCCGGTGCCTTGCGGCATCCTGGCGCCCGAGGCGTCGGGCTGGTTCGCCGATCCCATCGACTCGACCAAGGACCTCGAAGGCTTGAAGATCCGTTTCGCGGGCTTGGGCGGTGAGATCATGAGGAAATTGGGGGCTTCGGTGACGATGCTGGCCGCCGGCGACATTTTCCCCAATCTGGAGCGCGGCGTCATCGACGCCACCGAGTTCTCCATGCCGGCAATCGACCGCGTGCTCGGTTTCTACAAGATCGTCAAGCACTATTACTTCCCCGGCTGGCATCAGCCCTCCTCGATCCTCGAGCTGGTGGTCAACAAAAAGCAGTGGGACGCCATGTCCGAGCGGACCCGGGCCTACGTCGAGATGGCCTGCGGCAACGCCGTTCTTTGGGGCTTGACCAAGGGAATCGCGGCGCAGCCGACCGCGGTCCAGTTCTTCAAGGACAACGGCGTCCAGATCCATACCTGGTCGCCGGAAATGATCGCCGCCTTCCGCAAGACCGCCGCCGAGGTGATCGAGGAACAAAGCGCCAAGGACGCCGACTTCAGGCGCGCTTGGGACTCGCTCAAGGCGTTCCGTGAGAAAAACGCGGAGTGGCGGGGCATGGCCTACGCGCGATAGCTGCGCGGTCGGGCAGGCCCCTGCCCTCGCGGGACACCGGGAATGCTGTCCGGTCTGGCGGCGTTCGCCCGGGTTGTCGAGGCCGGCAACGCCCGGGTGGGCCAGTGCGTATCGTGGCTGTATCCCCTGTTGGTGGCGATTGTCGTCGTCAACGTGGCGCTGCGCTACGTCTTCGGCCTCGGATTGATCGAATTCGAAGAGATTCAATGGCACCTGTACGCTGCGGCGTTCCTGCTTGGCTTCGCCTGGACCTACGCCGCCGATGCCCACGTGCGGGTCGATCTCTTCCGGGACCGTTTTTCCAGCCGCGCGAAAGCGTGGATCGAGCTCCTGGGGTGCGTCCTGCTGTTGTTGCCCTTTGTCGCGGTGGTCGCCTATCACTCCTTTGACTTCTTCTGGCAGTCCTGGCTGCTCCGGGAGCGATCCGACGTGCCGAGCGGCTTGCCGGCGCGTTACGTCATAAAATTCGTCTTGAGCGCCTCGCTCGTGCTGCTGTGCCTGCAATCGGCGGCGGTCGCGATCAAGAACGCCCTATTCCTTGTCGGCTACCGCGATCGCTAAGGGAGCCGCCTTGGATCTCAATCTGCTCTTCGTGCTGCTGATGTTCGGGAGCTTCGCCGCGCTCCTGTTCACCGGCTTTCCCGTCGCTTTCGTCCTGGCCGGCGTCGGGCTGATTTTCGCCGCTCTGGGAGAGCTGCTGAACGCCTGGGGCGTCGAGGTGGACGCCGAACTCTCCTACCTCGGCCTCGTGGTCAACCGGATCTACGGGGTCATGAGCAACTACGGCTTGGTCCCGATACCGCTCTTTATCTTCATGGGTTACATGCTGGATCGCAGCGGCGTCGCGCGCAACCTGTTGCGCGCCATGCAAACGGTTCTGGGGCCGGTTCCCGGCGGGCTGGCACTGTCGGTCACCCTGATCGGTGTCGTGCTCGCCGCCTCCACCGGCATCATCGGGGCCTCGGTGGTCCTGCTCGGTACGCTCGCGCTGCCGACCATGATACAGGACAAATACCAGCCGGAACTGGCGGTCGGCACCATCTGCGCGGCCGGCTGTCTGGGCATCCTGATTCCGCCGAGCATCATGCTCGTTCTGATGGCCGACCAAATGACCCTGTCGGTCGGCGACCTGTTCATGGGCGCGGTGTTTCCGGGGCTGGTCCTGGCGGGGCTCTACGTCATCTACATCACCGGGCTATCGTTCATCAGGCCGCGGTTGGCCCCGCCTCGGCCCGAGGAGCTGCGGGAGCATCCGGAACTCACCCGCCTCGTCTTGACGGCCGTCAAGGCGCTCGCGCCGCCGGTGGCGCTCATCTTCGCGGTGCTCGGCTCGATTTTCTTCGGCATCGCCTCGCCGTCGGAAGCCGCCGGCGTCGGCGCGATGGGCGCCACCCTGCTGGCGGCCACGAGCGGCAGGCTGACCTGGACGACGCTGAAGGACGTGTCGTTCGCCACCGCCAAGACCACCTCTTTCATTTTCGCCATATTCCTCGGGGCCACGTGCTTTTCGGTCGTCTTGCGCGGGGTCGGTGGCGACGAGGTGATCGAGGGCCTGCTGACGGGCGTGCCATTCGGCACGATCGGTGCCCTCTCGGTCATGCTGCTTCTGGTCTTCGCCCTCGGCTTCTTCCTGGACTGGATCGAGATCACCCTGGTTATCCTGCCCCTGATGCAGCCGGTGGTGCCGGCCCTGGGACTCGACCCGCTCTGGTTCACCTTGCTGGTCGCGGTGTGCCTGCAAACCTCGTTCCTCACACCGCCGGTCGGATTCGCGTTGTTCTACCTCAAGGGGGTGGCGCCGCCGGAGATCACGGTCGGCCACCTTTACCGGGGTGTGGTTCCCTTCGTCGTGCTTCAGATCATCGGCCTTGGCATTATCGCGTCCTTCCCGGATCTGGTGACCTGGCTGCCGAGCGTCGCCTACAAGTAGTCCGCTCGAGATACCCGCGCCGACCTCGCCCTTTACTTCCCGGTCATCCCCTGCCCCGACCGCGCGCCCCGGCCGCCCCGGCGTGCTCTGCCGCCGGCCGGAAACGAAGGGCAGAGGGGCGAAAAATCCGTGGCGCGGCGCCGGAGGGAACCGCGCCGGTTTTGGCTGTGCCGTCGCCCGCCTTCAGGCGGCGATCCGTTGCAGCTTGCCCATCAGATACTCGATGTCTTCCTGGGCGATCCGCGAGGTGGGATCTTCGAACTGGGTGAGGATCCGCTCGAGCATCCGTTCGATATAGCGCTCCCGGTCGTTGGCGCGGCCGTCGTAGTCGGTCTCGTCCGCCAGATCGATGCCGGCCCGGAACGCCGGGAACAGCCGCTTGGGCAGCTTGGCCTTGAGGTAGATCGACTCGAGCCCGAGCTTCCCCTGATCGTGGATCAGGATGCGGGTGTTCTGGAGGGAAAGAGCGGCAAGCCGCGCCAGCGCCCTTTCGAAGAAGTTCATATCGCCCATGCAGAGCGCACGCAGCAGAAGCGAAGGCGTGAGCCGGTCCCTGCGATAGAGCTGCTCGATCAGGTTCGCCAGCTCCATGTCGGTCGAGCCGTATTCGACCAGGCCGACGGTCGCCCGCTCGCGCGCCTGGAGGATCAGGTCGCTGGCGACATCTTCGGCCATCTCGTGCTGGGACATCAGATAATCCTGAAGCTGCTCGGTCAGGGCTTCGACCAGCCGCTCCGAGATCGCGGCCGGCAGGTTGGGCCGACGGGCCAGCGAATCAGCGACCGGGGTGCTCTCCTTGTATTCGGCGATCACCCGTTCGAGCGCAGCTTCGGTCAGCATGGCGCCCTCGTTGCCGACCAGGCGGGCGACCGCCGTCTCGTTGCCGGTGTCGACCAGCGCGTTGGACACCCGTGCCGAGACACTGGGCCGCTGGGCGATCGCCACCTGCTTGGCCCGGTTCGGGCCGCGCACGATCTCGAGCAGGTCCTCGTCGGTCAGGACCTCCGAGAACTTGAGCATCGGCAGGGCAACCGAATCGACGTCCCGCGCAAGGGCAAGGGCCACATCGTGGGGCAGATCAGGGGTCGCCTTGAGATGCGCCGAAAGCGCCTCGCGGACCCTTACCTCGACGTCCTTCACCAGGCGGCGGAAAATGTCCTCGGCGATCCTGCGCTCGGCCTCGGTGAGCGTTCCGGCATCGAACTGGGCGGCGATCTTGGCCGAGGTCTCGGCGCGCACCTCCGCCGAAGGGCTCGCCATCAACCTGGCGACGTCGGCCCGGGTCAACCGCCTCGGCTTAGGCCGGGCGTCCATCGAATTCCCTGGCGGCATAGAGCGCCGGCCTCCGGTCCCGAGGGTTCAAGCCCCGAAAAGGTTCAGTTCCAGGACGGCGTGAAAACCGTAACCGACGACAAGTATGGGTCAACCGCGGTTAAGCTAGGCTTAACGCCCGGCCGGCTCCTTTGAGAGGATTTGCTACTTGTGCGTCTATATTATCCCGAAACGAGGCCGCCGGCATGGACTGTCCGGTGGGCAGTTTCACAGAATACCACCATCGCGTGTCTCTCCTGCCGCCGGCCCCGTCGCCGGGCCGCCGGGCTCGCCGCGTTGCCGGGGGAGCGCCTAGGCCCGCGCCATCAGGCAACGGGCGACCGCGCGCGCCTGGTCTTCGACCGAG
>JBHIDD010000178.1:0-5913 GCA_046759925.1 Kiloniellaceae bacterium | reverse complement strand
GATGCCCCCGTCTCCGGCGGGCCGAGCGGGGCCGAAGCGGCGAGCCTCGCCATCATGGTGGGCGGCGGGCCCGCGGTTTATGTGCGCGGTGCCGAGATTCTCTCCCACCTCGGCCGGCCGACCCACGTCGGCCCGCCGGGATCCGGACAGCTCGCCAAGCTGGCGAACCAGATCATCGTGGCGCTCGCCATCGGCGCGGTGGCCGAGGGGCTTCTGCTCGCCGCCAGCGGCGGGGCGGATCCGGCGGCGGTGCGCCGGGCGATGACCGGCGGCTTCGCCGACAGCCTGGTGCTGCAGATCCACGGCGAACGCATGATCCAGCGCCGGTTCCTGCCCGGCGGCCGGGCCCGGATGCACCTCAAGGACCTGCACAACGTCCTGGCCGCCGCCAAGGAGCTGGGCCTCGAGCTGCCGCTTACCAGGCGGATTCACGACCTCTTCGAGGCCCTGGTCGAGGCCGGCGGCGGGGGTTACGACCACAGCGCGGTGCTGCTCGAGATCGAACGCCTGAACCCGCCGGCGCGCCTCGGCGACAAGGCCGACAGCTTGCCGAGGTAAGGCCGGCGCTTTGCCGCCGGGGGGTGCCCGCGCTACGGCGCGGTCCGCGCCGCCCGGTTCAGGTGTGGCGCCAGGGCCTTGATGATGTCCTCCAGCACCCCGGCCTGTGCCGCGGCATAGCCCTTGGCGGCCTGGATCATCTCCCGGCGCGCCGCATCGTCGTCCAGCAACCACGCGACCGCCGTGGCGAGCTGCGCTTGATCGGCCACCTGGCGGATCGCCTCGGCCCGGTTCATCTCCTCGGTGACCCGAAGGAAGTTCGTCATCTGCGGGCCGCAGAGGATCGCGCAGTCGAGCTTGGCCGGCTCCAGCAGGTTCTGCCCGCCTTTGGGCACCAGCGAACCGCCGATGAAGACCACCTCCGCGAGCCGGTACCAAAGGCCCAGTTCGCCGATGGTATCGGCCAGGTAGAACTCGGTCTCGGCCGTGAGAGCCTCTCCGGCGCTGCGCAGCGCCACCCGGCGGCCGCCGGCACGCAGCGCTGCGGCGATCGCCGCGCCGCGATGGGGATGCCGCGGCACGAGGATGGTCAGCAACCCGGGTCGCCGCGCGGCCAGGGCGGCGTGCACCGCGGCGGCGATCTCGTCCTCCCCGGGGTGCGTCGAGGCGGCCAGCCAGCGGGGACGCTCGTCGAGCGCGGCCTTTAACGCCGCCAGTTCGGCCGCGTCGCAGGCAAGTGGAGGCGCCGTGAACTTGAGGTTGCCGAGGCACTGCGGGTCGGCGGCGCCGAGCGCCCGCAGATGGGCCTGGTCTTCGCGCGACTGTGCGAGGGTGAGCGCGAACAGCCCCAAAAGATACCCGCTCGCCGGGCGAAACCGGCGCCAGGCCGCAAAGGACGAGGGCGAGACGCGGCCGTTGACCAAGGCCAGCTCGACGCCGCGCGCACGTGCCTCGGTGAGCAGGTTCGGCCAAAATTCCGACTCGAGAACCAGGCCGAAGGCCGGCTGCCAGTGGTCCAGGAACCTCTCAACGGCCGCGGGCAGGTCGACCGGCGCGTACTGATGGATCACGCCCGCCGGAAGCCGCTCGGCCATGAGCTTGGCCGAGGTGACCGTGCCGGTCGTCATCAGGAGTTGGAGCGCCGGCCAGCCCCTCCGGATGCTTTGGACCAGCGGCAGGGCGGAGAGCGATTCGCCGACGCTGGCCGCGTGGACCCAGACCAGGGTCCCCGGAGGTCGCCTTGCCCCGGCGTGGCCGAAGCGTTCCCCGAGGCGCGCCGGATCCTCCCGGCCCCTTTGGCAACGCTGAACCAGGTGGCGGCGGACCAGCGGCGTACCGGCGGCGGCGACCAGCCGGTAGAGCGCGAAGCCTGCCTTTGCCAGCGGGGGACCAAGCATGCCGAGGGGAAACCGGATGTCGCTTCGTGACAGGCAACGTATGTACCCCGCCGGTTCCGCGCTGTCGATTCCTCCAACCTTGACCACACCGCGGCGGCGGTCATCCCTTTCGCGCCCGGCAGTCGAGGAGCGCGGTTTTGGGCCATTCGCCGTAGCCGTCGCCGTCACTCCGGGTACGCCGGCGGCGCTTGGCGTCATCGCCCTCCGGGAACCGCCGGCGAGCCGGCAAAACGCGGAGTTATCAGCCGTCGCCCGATTTTTCCGGAATTCGGCCGTAGTTGTCCTCGAATCGGACGATGTCGTCTTCGCCCAGATAGCCGCCCGATTGCACCTCGATGACGTGGAGCGGCTCATCGCCCGGGTTTTCGAGCCGATGAACCGTTTCGACCGGGATGTAGGTGGACTGGTTCTCGCGCAGCAGCAGCACCTCCTCCCCCCGGGTCACGCGCGCGGTTCCTTTCACCACGACCCAGTGCTCGGCGCGGTGGCGGTGCGACTGCAACGAAAGGCTCGCGCCCGGATTGACGACCAGACGCTTGACCTGGAACCGCTCGCCCGCGTCGACCGACCGGTAGAAGCCCCAGGGGCGCGACACCTTGCCGTGGCTGGCCACTTCCGGCCGGCCCTGCGCCTTCATCTCTGCGACGAGCCGGCGGATGTCCTGGGCGCGGTCCCGGGGCACGACGAGGAGCGAATCCTCGGTCGCGATCACGATCAGATCCTCCACGCCGAGGGCGGCGACGAGCGGCCCCTGGCTGCGGATGTAGGAGTTGCGGGTATCGGCGACCACCGCATCGCCGGCGAGCACGTTGCCGCTTGAGTCCTTGTCGCCGATCTCCCATAGCGTCGCCCAGGACCCGACGTCGCGCCAACCGATATCCATCGGCACCATCGCGACCGTTTCGCTGCGTTCCATCACGGCATGGTCGATCGATATGCTCTTGGCGCCGGCAAACGCTTGCGCGCCGAGGCGGAAGAAGTCCAGATCGCGGGTTCCGTGATCGACGGCGGCACGGCAGGCGGCGAGCAGCTCCGGCTCGAGCCTTTGCAGCTCCGCCAGATAACGCCCGGCGCGGAACAGGAAGATGCCGCTGTTCCAGTAATAGTCGCCCGCCGCCAGAAACGCTTCGGCGGACGCCTTGTCCGGCTTTTCGACGAAGCGTTCGACGGCGTAACAGCCGGGCATGCTCTCGATTTCGCCGCCCCGGCGGATGTAGCCGTAGCCGGTTTCAGGCGCATCCGGCGTAATCCCGAAGGTCAGAAACCGCCCGTCCGCGGCGGCCTGCAGCCCGGTCTCTACGGCGTCCAGGTAAGCGGCGCTTCGTTCGATCACGTGATCCGACGGCATCACGAGAAGCGTGGCCTCCGGGTCTTTCTCGGCCAGAACCACGGCGGCGACCGCGATGGCCGGGGCGGTGTTGCGCCCTTCGGGTTCCACGACGATATCGCTCGGCGCAATCCCGATGGCCCGGGCCTGTTCGCCGATCATGAAGCGATGCGCGTGGTTGCAGACGATGAGCGGAGCATGGAACCGCCGGTCATCGGCGACCCGGCGCAAGGCGTCCTGGAGCAGGCTATATTCGGAGGCGAGCGGATACAGCTGCTTGGGAGAGAGCGACCGCGACAGCGGCCACAGGCGCGTGCCGCTGCCGCCGGACAGGATCACGGGATCAATGGTCATGGGCCCGGCTGGGAAGGGGTCGCTCAGGGTTCCCGCCCGGAGCTCGCTGTCGACTCTTCTCCGATGGCGGCGGCTGTGTCAACTCTCCAACCTGATGTCTGTCCGCCGCCGGGCCCGGGCGGCAGAGGCCCGAGGGCAACAGGGGAGGACCTGGGGGTAGCTGAGCAAGGTTTTCCGCTCCGGCCGAGGATATCCCGCAGGGCCGAAGGCGGCGGCGACTTCGTTTTGCGCCTACTCCGCCGCGCCGGCGGCGGCCGTAAGCGTCAGCGGATGCTCGAGGCGATCGACCATCTCCTTCGGCACGATCTGCCAGAACTTGACCTTCTCGCGCGCCCAGTCGATGAGCAGCTGTTCGGCGAAGCGCGACTGGGTTTCCTTGACGTGCTCGGCGACCAGATCGTGGACCACGCCCGCCCAGTGCGCGGTCCCGATCCGCTGGGCGATCACGCTGTCCGGATTGATCCGCTTGGGCAGCCGCCCGTCAGGGTCGTAGACGAAGGCCATGCCGCCGGTCATGCCGGCGGCGAAGTTTTCGCCGACCGGGCCGAGGATCACGGCGATGCCCCCGGTCATGTACTCGCAGCCGTTGGAGCCGCAGCCCTCGATGACCGCGATCGCGCCCGAGTTGCGCACGCAGAAACGCTCGCCCGCCTGGCCCGCGGCGAACAGCCGGCCTTCGGTGGCCCCGTAGAGCACGGTGTTGCCGATGATCGTGTTCTCTTTGGTGGCAAGCGGGCTTGCCGTCATCGGCCGAACCACGATCGTGCCCCCGGACAGGCCCTTGCCGACATAGTCGTTGGCGTCGCCGAAGACCTCGAGCTTGAGGCCCTGGACCGCGAACGCCCCCAGCGACTGCCCGGCCGAGCCGCGCAGGCGCACGGCGACGTGGCCCGGCTTCAAGCCCGTCATGCCGAAGCGGCGGGTGATCTTCGAGGACAGCTTGGTGCCGATCGCCCGGTGCGTGTTGCGGATCGTGTACTGCAGCTGCATCTTCTCGCCGACCTCGAACAGCGGCCGGGCATCCTCGATGATCTGCGCATCCAGGGTCTCCGGCACCTCGTTGCGGCCCTGAATCGTGCAATGGACCGGGTACTCGCCCGCATCGGCCTTGGTGAGCAACGGGTTGAGGTCGAGGTCGTCCAGGTGCGGCGCGCCCCGGCTGACCTGCATCAAGAGATCGGTCCGCCCGATGATCTCCTCAAGCGAACGGGCGCCGAGCGAGGCGAGGATTTCGCGGACCTCCTCGGCCATGAAGCTGAATAGGTTGACCACCTTCTCGGGGGTGCCGGTGAATTTCTCGCGCAGGTGGGGGTCCTGGGTGCAGACGCCGACCGGACAGGTGTTCGAATGGCACTGCCGGACCAGGATGCAACCCATGGCGACCAGCGAAGTGGTGCCGACGCCGAACTCCTCGGCGCCCAGCATGGCGGCCATCACCACGTCGCGACTGGTCTTGATGCCGCCGTCCGTGCGCAGCCGGACGTTGTGCCGCAGGCGGTTGAGGGTGAGCACCTGGTGGACCTCGGAGAGGCCCATCTCCCAAGGCACCCCGGCGTACTTGATCGAGGTTTGGGGGCTGGCGCCGGTGCCGCCCGAATGCCCCGAGATCATGATCGAGTCGGCCTTGGCCTTGGCGACGCCGGCGGCGATCGTGCCGATCCCGGCGCGGGCCACCAGCTTCACGCAGACCTTGGCGTCGGGATTGATCTGCTTCAGATCATAAATCAGCTGGGCCAGGTCCTCGATCGAGTAGATGTCGTGGTGCGGCGGCGGCGAGATCAGCGAGACACCCGGCGTCGAGTGGCGCAGCCCGGCGATCTCCGCCGTCACCTTGAAGCCGGGAAGCTGGCCGCCCTCGCCGGGCTTGGAGCCCTGGGCCATCTTGATTTCGATCTCGCGGCAGCTGTTGAGGTACTGCGCGGTGACGCCGAAGCGCCCGGAGGCGATCTGCTTGATCGAGGAACTGGCGTTGTCACCGTTGGCGCGGGGTTTGAAGCGCTCGGCCGCCTCGCCGCCCTCGCCGCAGTCCGACTGGGCACCGATCCGGTTCATCGCGATGGCCAGCGTCTCGTGCGCCTCTCGGGAGAGCGCCCCGTGGGACATGGCCCCGGTGACGAAGCGTTTGCGGATCTCGGTGATGGATTCGACTTCCTCGATGGCCACCGGCGTTACGCCGGTCCGCTTGAAATCGAAAAGATCGCGCAAGTGGCTCGGCGGCAGCTTGGCAACCCCCTCGCTGAACTTCCGGAAAGTCGAATAGGAATCGCTGGCGACCGCGGCCTGCAGCGTGTGGATCAGGCCGGCCTCCCAGGCGTGATGCTCGCCGCCCCGGCGATA
>JBHIDD010000177.1:0-5965 GCA_046759925.1 Kiloniellaceae bacterium | reverse complement strand
CTCGGAAACGGCCCCGATCAGGGCTTGATCTTGTATCCGATCGCGAACAAACGCCAGGCGATAAGCATGAGCGCCAGGTTCAAGACGGCCAGCACGCCCGCGCCGGCGAGTATCATCCCGTCGGCATGGCCGGTGAAACCGAAGCGGAAACCGTCGACGGCATGGAACACCGGGTTGACCTCGAATGCCCAGCGGGCGTCGGCGGGCAGGCGCTCCAGGGTGAAAAACGCCCCCGACAGCAAGCCGAGCGGCAGGATCAGAAAGGTCTCCGCGGCGCTGTAGTGATCCCAACGGTCGGCCCAGATCCCGATCACCGTTCCGGCCAAGGCAAACAACAGGGCGCCGCCGAGCGCGAAGCCGAGCACGGCGGCGACACTGTGGACCGACAGCTCGACGAACAAGGACATCAGGCCGACGATCAACGTGCCGGTCACCAGGGCGCTGGCGGTCGCCGACAAGGCATAGCCCGCGACGATCTCGAGCGGGCTCAGCGGCGCGCTCACGATATCGCCGATCATCCCCTCGAGCTTGTCGTAGAGGATCGGCGCCGCGGCGTTCTCGAAGGCGCTGTGGGTCATGCTGAACATGACGATGCCGGGGGCCACGAAAGTGGCGAGCGGCACGCCCGGGACCACCTCCCCGGTCCCGCCCAGGGCCAGGACGAAGATCGCCAGGAACAGCAGGCTGGAGACGGCCGGGCCGCCGAGCGTTTCGGCCGCATAGCGGAAGAAGCGGTGCATCCCCCGGCGGAACAAATTCCAGAGGCCGCGCCAGTTGACCGCGCCGTGGCGCCGGGCATCGGGAGCCATCGCCGCGGGTTCGCGCATCGCCGGCCTCAAGGCCTCAGCCTGTAGCCGGTGGCGATCAATCGGTAGGTCAGCGCCCAAAGCGCCACATTGACCGTGAGCAGCACCGCAACACCGACCCCGAGCGAGCCGTCGGCGTGCCCGATGAAGCCGTAACGGAAGCCGTCGATCATGTAGAAGAAGGGATTCAAATGGGCCACGAACTGCCAGCCCTCCGGCAGGCGCTCGATCGAATAGAAGGTGCCGGAGAGGAAGGAGAAGGGCATGATGACGAAGTTGGTCACCCCCGCGATATGCTCGAACTTCTCGGCCCAGATTCCGCCGATCATGCCGAGCAGGGAGAGCAGCAGCGCGGCACTCATCGCGTGAAAGACGACGAGCGCCGGGTCGTGCAGCCCGAGCGGCACGAAGATCCAGATGGCGATCGCCGCCACCAGGCCGACCAGAAGACCGCGGGTCAACCCGCCGCCCGCGATTCCCAGGGCGAGTTCGCCGGCGGAGAGCGGCGGCATCAGGACGTCGACGATATTGCCCTGGATCTTGGCCATCAGGATCGAGGACGAGGTGTTGGCAAAGGCGTTCTGCATGATCGTCATCATGACCAGGCCCGGCGCCAGGAACCGGATGAAATCGACGCCCCCGGTCTGGCGCCCGGCGCCGCCGAGGGCGAGGGCAAAGATCGCCAGGAACAGGAGCGTGGTCACCATCGGCGCCAGCAACGTCTGGGTGAAGACGTTGAGAAAGCGGCGAACCTCTTTGACGTAGAGGGTCCACAGGCCGCGCCAGTTGACCACGCCGACGATGCGCGGCGCCGGCGGACGCCCCGGCGGGGAAGACGTGTCCATGACGCTTCAGATGGACCGGGCGATGCCCCCGTTCAAGCGGGCCGGCGCGCGCAAGCGCCCTGGCGGCACGCGGCGGTCCCATGCCAGACTTCCGCCGGAACATCGGAAACCCGCGATGCGCGAAGGCCCCGACCGAAAATCCGCGGCCCAACGCCGGCGCCGCGGCCCGCGCAAGGCAACGCCCGAGTCGTTGCGGAAATCGGCGCTCCAATATCTGGCGCGCTATGCGAGCTCGGCCGCGCACCTGCGCCGCTTGCTGCTTGTCAAGGTGGAGCGCTCGGCCAGGGCCCACGGCACCGACCGGGAGACAGGCAGGGCCACGGCGGATGCGCTGATCGCCGATTTCTTGAACGCCGGCCTCTTGGACGACGCGCGTTACGCCGAAGGCCGGGCGCTCAGCCTGTTCCGCCGCGGCGCCTCGATGCGGGCGATCCGCAACCAGCTGGCGGCCAAGGGCGTGGCCACGGCGCCGATTGCGCGCGCGCTCAGGCGGCTGCAAGACGAGGCGGCGGATCCCGACCTGGCCGCGGCGCTCGGCTATGCACGCCGGCGGCGGCTCGGTCCCTACCGGCCCGAAAAGGCGCGCGCCGCGCAGCGGGAGCGCGACCTGGCCGCGCTCGGCCGTCAGGGCTTCGGCTACGAGCTCGCCCGCCGGGTCGTCGAGGCCGAGGACCCGGCCGAACTCGAGGCCGAGGCGGGGATCGCCTAAACCCCGGACCAGGACCCCGGGCCGATGGCTTCCGACTCCAGCTTGCGGCGCGCCCGGGTTACCATGGTCAAGGCCGGTCGGGGGCGCCCGGCGCATCGCGGGGAACTGGACGCCCGGCAGGAGGCTAAGAGGTTCCAATGGAGCCCTCGTTACGGGAAAAGTTGGTCACCGAGGTCAGGCGCTATCAGAACAGAGACTTCCTCAAGGCCGCCATGGCGGTCTGCGCGCTGGCGGCTGTTGCCGACGACGAGGTGAAGCTGTCGGAGCGCTATCGTATCGACCATGCCATCGCGACCGAGCCGGCGCTGCGGGTCTTCGACGCCGACAAGGCGGTGGCGATCCTGGACGACTACATTTTCGCCCTTCGCCAGGAGGGGGAGTCGGCGAAGAAAATTCTGTACAAGAAGGTCCGGCGCATGGCCGGCGACTACAAGATGGCCCGCACGCTCATGCGGGTCGCCTATTTGATCATCACCGCCGACGAGGATATTCGGGAGGAAGAGATGCAGGAATTTGGGCGGCTTTGCAGGTTGCTCGACTTGGACCCGAACCAAATCTGGCGCGATCTGGCCAGGTAAGCGCCGGTTTCAAATCCGCGAAACTCGGCCTGCGGGAGCTGGCGCACCGCCATTGCGCGTGCGTGCGGCCCCATGGCGCGGCGGGCCAATTCGGCATCGCCGGGAGTTATGGACGCGCGATGTCACGCGCGTAGAATTGCGCGCCGCCAGACGAGGACCACCCGTGACCGATCCCGCGCCGACCGACCGCCGAGACCGCCGCCGCGAAGGGCGCCGGCGCGTCCGCCGGCTCACGTTCGACACCTCGGTGGCCTCGCCCTGCATCCGCATCTGCCAGCTCGACGATACCACGGGTTTGTGCATCGGCTGCCACCGTGCGATCGACGAAATTCGCGACTGGCCGATCATGACCGCCGAGGAAAAACACCGGGTGCTGCGGCGCTTAGCTGCGCGCAAGGCCGTGGGCGGAGCTGCCCGATGAGCGCGGTCTTGGCCCCGGTGCGGCCGGGTGGGACCGCTCGACTACGCCCACGGCCATGTCAAGTACCGCCATTGCAAGCCCAACCTCCGGCCCGGCCGCGCCGGCCTAGAGACCGGTACGCTCCGGGGTCACGGGCAGCCGGCAGCGGGGGACCGAGCCGGAGCACAGCTTGGCGAACAGCGAATTGAGCCGCGACGGCACGGCGCAGCCCCTGCCGCTGGCCGGCTTCGTCCTGCTCGGCGGAATCACCCTGTTCTGGGGCCTCCAATGGCCGGTGATGAAGACCGTCCTGACCGAGATGCCGGTCTGGTCGTTCCGCAGCCTCTGTCTGATCGTGGGCGGGACCGCGTTGCTTTCGATCGCCAAGCTCACCGGTCAACAGCTCCGCGTCCCGGTGACCGAAATCCGTCCGCTGCTGTTCTGCACCCTGTTCAACGTCATCGGCTGGCACCTCTTCTCGGGCTATGGCCTCACCCTGATCGCGGCGGGCCGCGCCTCGATCATCGCCTTCACGATGCCGATCTGGGCGGCATTGCTGAGCACCCTGGTGCTCGGCGAGCGGCTGACCACGGCGCGACTGGCCGGGCTGGCGCTTGGGATGGTCGGGCTCGGCGTGCTGATCGGCCCCGACCTTCGGGCCTTTGGCGCGGCGCCTCTGGGCGGGCTCTTCATGCTGGGCGCAGCGCTTTCGTGGGCGTCCGGAACGGTGGCCATGAAGCGTTTTTCCTGGAGCGTGCCGCCCGCCGTGCTCGCCGGGTGGCAGCTCATCGCCGGCAGTATTCCGATCACCCTCGGCGCGGTGCTGTTCGAGCCGATCCCCGATCTCGGCGACCTGAGCGGCCGGGCGCTTGCGGCCCTCGCCTACACGCTGACGTTTGCCATGGTGTTCTGCCATTGGGCATGGTTCACGGTCGTGCGGCTGTTCCCGGCGATGCTGGCATCGACCGGGACGCTCGCGATTCCCGTGGTCGGCGTGATGTCCAGCGGCCTCCTGCTGGGCGAAGCGGTCGGGCTGCGCGAAATCCTTTCCCTCGGCCTGGTCTGCACGGCGCTTGCCGTGGTGCTCGTCCTCCCGGCGCTGCGCCGCAACCCGGCGGCTTGAGGCTTGCCGGACCGGCGCGTCCGGCCCGAATCGCAACGCTTGCCCTCCCGGACTCGTGCCGGACGCGAATTTGTGCTTACGATAAGCTCGCGGCAAGCGCCGGCCGGGACCATGCGGCCGGACCATTGCGGCGGGCGGAGTCCTTGTTGCGCAGAGGAAACACGCGATGGCAGATGCGAAAGAGGCCGGCGGCCGGGATCGGACGCCCGAAGGCGCCGAAACGGCGGTCCGGGCCGCCGAAGATAGCGAAGCGTGGTGGACCAAGCAGTGGTTGCTGTTCCCGACCGTCAGCCGCGATCAGGGCGGAGCGTGGCACTACTGGGCGGTTCCCACCGATACCGGCGTCTATAGCCACGATTGGGCCGTGGGCGAAGGCCTGGCACGGGACACGGTGGCGCAGATGCAGCGCTTCGAGGCGGGGAGTACGGTGCTCCGGCGAATCATGCGCGAGATCGACTTCAACTCGACCGTGGCACAGGGCTTCCTGACCCGAATCGAGGACATGTTGACCAATCCCGGGCTCTATCTGGAGTCGCTCGAGCCCGGCGCCGTCCGGGCCAAACTTCGCGGGCAATAGCATCGAATCCTTCCGCGATGTTGTGCCGGACCCGCGGGTCCGGCGGACCGCCCATTGCGACGAAGGGAACGACCATGACGAGGCGGCAGACCGGGGCCCTGCAAAGCCGCTTATCCGCCGGCGCCTTCGTCGTGACCGCGGAGGTGACACCGCCGCTCTCGGCCAGCCCCGAGGCCTTGCTTGCCAGGGCCGCGCCGCTCAAGGACCGGGTCGAGGCGGTCAACGTCACCGATGCGGCCGGCGCCCGGACGGCGATGTCCAGTTTCGCGGCGGCGGCGATTCTCGCCCGAGAGGGGATCGAGCCGGTGCTTCAGGTCACCTGCCGGGACCGCAACCGCATCGCCCTCGCCGGCGACTTGATCGGCGCGGCGGCGCAGGGGGTTCGCAATATCCTGGTCCTCCACGGCGACGACCCGGCCGCCGGCGATCAGCCCGAGGCCAAGCCGGTCTACGACCTCGACTCCCGTGCGGTCATACGAATGATCCGACAGATGCGCGATGCCGGCACCCTGCCGTCCGGTCGCGCGATCGAGCGGCCGCCGCGGCTGTTTATCGGCGCCACGGATATTCCCCTCGACCCGCCGCCCGATTGGCGGCCCGAAGGGCTCATCGCGAAGGCGGAGGCCGGCGCCGATTTCGTGCAGACCCAGTTCTGTTTCGATCTGGATGTCGCCCGCCGCTACATGGCGCGGCTGGCGGAGGTCGGCCTTCCCGAGCGGCTGTCGTTCCTGATCGGGGTTGGGCCCGTCGCCTCGCCCCGTTCGGCGCGGTGGATGAACGAAAACCTCTTCGGGGTCAGCGTGCCCGAGTCGGTGATCGCGCGGCTCGACCGCGCCGAGGATCCGGCGGCGGAAGGGCGGCGCCTCTGCATCGAGCTGATCCAAGGGCTGCGGGAGGTCCCCGGGGTCGCCGGCGCGCACGTCATGG
>JBHIDD010000176.1:0-5988 GCA_046759925.1 Kiloniellaceae bacterium | reverse complement strand
TCGGCCCGCCGCGGCGGGCCCCTAGGGTCTGTCCGGGTGGCCCGAACCGCCGGTCGGTTGCGTTGGCCCGGGCCGGCCTGCTGCAGGCGTTCGCGGTAGCTGGCCATGAAGGCCCGGACTTGGTCGACCTGGGCCAGTCTCTCGGCGATCGATTTGACCTTGCCGGGCTCCAGGTCGCCGACCAGCAGCGCGAAGGTGTCGCGCTGGGACCCGGCCGCCATGGCCGCCTTGAAGCGCTTGCCGAGCTCGATCAACTTGTCGCGCTCGCCGGCGAGCGTCAGCGCCACGGCCAGGCTGACCAGAGTCTGGCTCTCGGCCTCGGTGATCGGCCGGTCGGCGGGCGGCCTGGCGGGCGCCAGGCGGGCAAGGACCAGCGCCGTGGCGGTCCAGTTCCGCTGCGCCCAGAGGATGTCGGCCCGCAGACGCAGGCCATCGGCGCTGTCGTCGGCGCCCAGGAGGGCAAGGGCCTCGTCCCGGCGACCGAGTGCGGAAAGCGCGCGCACCTTGAGGTACCGCCGCCGGCGGGCCAGATCCTCCGGCAGATTGGGGATTTCGCTCAGGTCCAGCCCCGCAATGGCCTTGGCGGGCTCACGGTCCAACAGCCGAATCAGGGCCAGGCGGGTTCCGACCCGCGCCTTCGGAACACCGGCCAGGCGGTAGCGCACCTGGGAGTCGAGCAGTACGGCGGCGCGGTCGAGCAGATCGACCTCGACCAGCCGGTCGGCCAGCCGGGTGATCACCTCGTCGCCGCGCGCGCCGACCGGGGTCAGCTCCTTGAACTCCTCGTAGAGCGCAAGCGCGCGCAGCGGCGGCAACCCGGTCCCGGCATCGCCCAGGTAGAGATCGGCGAAAACCTCGCGCATGCGCTGCGCCACCGCATGGGAACGCTCGGACTTCGGAAAGTGGGACGCCGCCTGTCGCAAGGCGCGCAAGCCCCTGCGGTAGTCGTGGCGCGCGATGTAGATGTCGCCAAGGCGCTGCAGCAGGGCGAACTCGAACCGGTCGCCGCGCCAGGCGAAGCGCAGGCGTTCGAGTTCCTCGATTCCCTGCTCCAGGGTGATCGAACCGTTCTCCAGTCCCAGATCGACCAGCGCCAGGCGGGCCCGGGTGCGCGACGGGAGATGATTGCTTTCGGCGACCTTTCGCCAGAGCTCCTCGGCGCCCGCCACATCGCCCTCGAGCTGTAGGCGACGGGCCACCAGGAACGCAATTTGCGCCACCTCCGCGTGGCTTGGTTCGTCCCGGCGCACTTGCGCCAAATAGCGGTCCGCGCCTTCGGTATCGGCAATGCCCAGGTACGCCTCGGCGGCCAGCAGACGCAGACGGCTGCGCACCTGATGCGGATAGTCGGCGATCAGCGCCTCGGTCCCGGCGAAGCCGGTGGCGGCAGCCGACCAGTCGAGACTCACCGCCGCCATGGCGGCGCGCCACAGCGCCGCCTCCCACTCGCCGGCCAGCGCCGGGTCGAACAGGGTGTCGGCGGCGGCTTCGTAGTCCTCGATCAGGAACTCGCTGGCGCCCTTCATGAGCCGCGTCTCCGGGTCGGTCGCGAGGCGCGGATCCTCGGTCTCGCGCAGGCCCAGCACGCCGAGCGCCTCCGCGGCCAGGCCGTGGGCGAAGTAGAATCGGGCGAGCTCGAGGCGCGCCGCGTTGATCTTCCGGTCCGGCGCCTGCGGGACCGCTTTCTGCAGGGCCTGCTTGTTCGACGTGAAGGATGCCTTGCCTCCGCGCCGCCACGCTTCGAGATCGAACAGCCTCGGGCCCTTGGGCGGCGTCCGAACGTTGGACGCCAGGAGCGCAAGGGTCGAGCCGTAGGAGACGATCAGCCCCTCGGAATCCCGCACCCGCACGCCCTTGGCGGTGACGGCGATTTCGATGCTCTCGGAAAGCGGCTGCAGGACCACGCCCTGGCTGGTTGCGAGGGCGCGGAACTGCAGGAACTCGCGGCGGGCGGACAGACCCTGTCCGGATACCGATACCGGCACCACGGCAATGCGGTCGCCCAGGACGGGATCGGTGAACCACAGGGGTCTTCCGGCACCGGTCACGTGGAACAGGACCTGCGCCGGCCCCCCGCGCGCATCGACCTCGACGACGATCGCGTTATCGGCCAAGGCCGCCTGCGACCACAGGTCCACGATCCAGGCCGAGTCTTCGCGGGTCAACCGCGCGCCCCAGGCCGGCGGTGCCGTCAGGCGGATCACCGTGGCACCGGACAGCGCATACTGCGCGACGGGGGCCAGCTGGGGGGCGACCTTCGCGATCCGGCGGGACAGATCACCTGGCGGCGGCCGGTCGAACACCAGCCAGAGATATCCACCGCGGCGGTAGGCGGCCGCGGCGACCGCCCCGTCCCATGCGAACCGGAGCATCACCGGGGCGTATAGCTCTGCGCTGCGCGCCGGAGCCGGCGTGGTCTCGATCACGACCGGCGCCGGGTCGGCGGAGACCGGGGTCTTGTCCGTCACCGCGGTCTGGTCCGCCTCCGCCGCGGCGAGGGACGCGGGCGCGCCGCCGGCCGGCGCGGCACCCGTGGCACGGCCGGCCGGGGCCTGGCCCGCGGGGCGCCCGGCGACCGGCTCGCCGCCCGACGCGCGGCCCCCCGCAGGCGTCCGGACCGTCGGCGCAACCTCCGGCTTGGGCCGCGGTATGGGTGGGGCAGTGGCCTCAGCCCGGGCCTTCGTGACCACCTTGGCCGCGCCGCGGGCGGCCGGCGCCTGTCCCTTGGCGCCGGACTCCTTGGCACCGGCGCCTTGGGCCTCGGGCGCCGACGAGCCGGTCAGCGAGGGCGCCAGAAGCGGGATCGGCGCCTTGCCGGGGGCCGGACCGTCGGGGTGCGGAACGGGGGCCGCGGCGACGGCATCGGGCCGGTCCGCCTTGCGCGCCGGGCGCGGGACGGGGACCGGGGCCGCCGCCGCGGGTTCCGGCTTCGACCTCAGGACCTTCGGTGGCCTTTGCTTCGCCGCCTGGCGGCGGCGCCAATCCCCTGGTTCTGCCGCCGGCGCATCCGCCCGGGTTCCTGGCTTCAGGACATCCAGGACCACCTTGCCCCGGTCTTGGAAGAGGCGCAATTTGGCCTCTTTCGGAATGCTGAGGCGCACGGTGAGACCTTGGCCGTCCGGGACGACCTCGATCCTTAAGATCTCCGGCGGCGGGTCGGCACGATAGCGCGAGAGGTCGAGCTCGGCCGGCCGGTCGAAGCGCAGCGTGGCCCGGCCCGGTTCCTGGTCGAGCCGGGTGCCCACCGGTTTTCCCCAGTCGAAGACCAAACGGCTAAAGCCGGGATGCTCGCCGACGCGCACGGCGACCGGTTCGCCGGCCTCGGCGGGCGCGCCAATCAGCAAGGCAACGGCGAACAGCAGGCGGATAAGCGCGCTCATCGGACCGCCGCCTTCGCCCGCTCGTGGATCACCACGTCGATTCGGCTGCCGAGCGACCGGCGCTGCGCCTCGGTCAAATCGGCCGAAAGCCGGCCGTGGCGAGAATCGCCGAAGCCGCGGGCCACGACCGGGCCCCGGTAGCCCGTTTCGGTCAACATCCGGGTGAGTATCACGGCGCGGGCAAGCGACAGTTCCCAGTTGGACGCGAAGCCGGGGCCGGGCGGGCTCGGGTCGGTATGGGCCGCCACCTCCACGGTGTTGTCCAGATTCCCGAGGATTTCGCCGATGGCGAAGATGGCGGCTTCGGCCCGGCGCCGCAATGCGCTCGACCCGGGTTCATACAGCAGGTCGCCCGGCAGCGAAATGACCACACGATCCGGAAGGCGCCGCATCACGCTCCCGACGAGAATCTCGTTCGTGGCCATGTGCTGGCGCAGCACCGGCGCCAGATAATCCAGATCGGTCCCGGGGATCATCCCGGCCTGTTCGATCTGGACCTCCGCCGCCGGCTTGGCCTGCTCGGCCTGGCGCAGGTCGTTCCGATCCTTGGCAAGGACGTCGAGCAGGCTCTGCCATTTGCCCTGCTCGACCTGCGACATGGCGAACAGCATGACGAAAAAGGTCAGCATCAGGGCGATCAGGTCGGTAAAGCTGACCATCCAGGCCCGCGACCCCGACCCGCCGCCGCCGGACCGGACGGCCGGCGCAATCCACGCCGTCGCACGGTTCGCTGCGGCCTTGTCGCGCGGCACATGAGGCGAGGTTGCGGGCATGGGTCCTACTCCGCCGATTCCTGGAGATCGGCCGGGGTCTCGGTTTCTTCGCGGACCCGGAGGATCAACTGCACGACTCCCGGCCGGGCCGGGTCGACGCCGGTGGAAAGCGCCTCGGGCGGCAGTCCCGCGCCGGTCAGCCGGCGGGCCAGCAGCCCGGCGCGGCGAACCTCGAGCGAGCTTGCCCCAGCCGTCGCCGGCTTGCCGGCAGCGCCCGGCGGCACGCCGTGCAGGACATCAAGCTCGTAGGCCGGCCCGCCGCCCCGGTCGCGCATCAGGGCCTTGGCGAGGCGCCGGACCAGGCGCTTGCGGCCGGCCCGCAGCCCGGCGCCGCCCGGCTCGAACAGGGAGTCCGCGGGCAGTTCGATGCGCAACACGGTGGCGCGCCGCTCCTCCTTGCTGCGCACGGCCGGGAACTCCGCCTCGAACAGGCTGCCGACCTCGCCGATCAATGCCTTGGTCTCCGGCAGCTGCCCGAGGCTGGTGCTGTAAGCGACGGTACTTTCCGGCGAGTCGATTTTGTCCTTGAAGGACCGATGGACGCTTTGAATGACCGCCCGGGTCCTATCGTCCTCGAACTCGGAGAGGGCGTTCAGCAGGATGAAAAACGCGAGCAGAATGAGCTTCAGGCTCAGCAACGAGACGAAATCGCCGTTGCCGGCCCCGTGGCCCTCCTGCCGCACCGCACCGGCCATGGCGCTTAGTCGGCGTTGGCCAGGAGGGCGTCGGCGTCGTCCTGGCTGATGGCGTTCTCGGGCGACTGCGGCCCGCTCATCGGATCCGTCTTCGGCTTTCCCGGGTGGGCGGCGGCCTCGGCCCTTGACTCCGTCTCCTGCGGGCCGGCGCCGATGGCCTCGCCGAAGATCTCGAGATCGGTATAGAGCTTCAAATTAACGCTGGAGAGGTCGCCGTTGATCGAGGCCATGACGCGGGCCACCCGCTCGACGATGTCCTCTGGTTCGGCGCCACGATGAGTCCGGCCCAACGCCTCGAGTCGGGTCTCGAGATCCTCGCCCAGCCCCGGCCCAGACATGGCGGGGTCCTTCAGAAGTTGCCGAGGACGGCGGTCAGTTTGCCCTTCAGCGTCGCGGCGTTGAACGGCTTGACGAGATAGTTGCTGACCCCGGCCTGCTTGGCGGCGGCGACGTTTTCGCTCTTGCTCTCCGCCGTGATCATGATGAACGGCACCTCCTTGAGCTGGACGTCCGCGCGAACCGCGTCGAGCAGCTGCAGGCCGCTCATCGGTTCCATGTTGCAGTCGGAAATGACCAGGCCGTAGTTCCGGTTGCGGAGCATCTGCAGGGCCGCGCTGCCGCCGGTGGCTTCCTCAACGTTGTCGAATCCCAGCTGCTTCAACAAGTTCCGGATGATTCTCAGCATGGTCTTGTAATCGTCCACGATCAGGATCGGCATGTTCATGTCGACGCCAGACATCGGCTGCTCCTGCTGATGCGGTCCGCTCAAGTGGTCCTCCAATAATATTCGCGACAAACCCTAGCGAAGCGGGGTTAAGACTGCGTGAAAGGCGAACGGAAAGCCGCTTGTTCCCGCATAACTAATCCTTGACGATCGGCAGGTCCCGGCGATCTGCCAACCGAAGGGTGATGGCCTTGGCCTTTTCCGGATTCATTTTGGCCAGAATCGGCGCCGTCTTGCGCTCCTTCATGCGCTCGACGACGGGGAGCAGAACCGCCATATCCAGTTCGTTGAAGATCCGCGCCGCGTCCTTCGGCTTCATGCTCTCGTAGATCTTGACCAGGCTCTTGAACTGGGTATCGACCTGCTCGTCGTGCTGGATCAGCAGATCCTGGATGGACTTCCGCAGGGCTTTCAAC
>JBHIDD010000175.1:0-6052 GCA_046759925.1 Kiloniellaceae bacterium | reverse complement strand
CTCGGCCATCTTCGGGTCGCGGTAAATGAGCGAGGCGGTTTCCTCGGCGACCGCCGCCAGCACCGCCGCGATCAATTCGGCATCGGGCGGCAGCGGGATGTACTCCTTGGCGCCGTTGCGGATCGCCTCGGCCGCCAGTTGGGGCTCTGCCCCGATACCGCAGGCCACGACGGGTACCGAGAATCGCTCCGACTCCAGGCTGGTGCACAGCCGGCCGATTTCGAGCTTCACTTCGATCATGATCAGATCGGCGCCCCGGCCGGACCGGAGCGCGACCAACGCGGAGTCGATATCCCCCACGTGCGCGACCTTGGCGCCGCGTTCCAGCGCGATCTTTCCGGCGGTGACGATATGACCGTCGAGTGAGCCAACGATGAGAAGCCGCATGCCTGCTCTCCCAGAGCTCGGTTAGCCGAAGTAACGCACCCGCTGTGCGGGCGAGAGCATCGTGTTGATCATCATCTCCAGCCGCCCGGGGTTCTCTTGGCGGCTGATGGAGGCGGCGCCGATGGTGTAGATCTGGTTGACCATCCACTCGACCTCGGAAATCCGCTCGAGCTTGCTGGCCAGTGGGTTGAAAACCATGGTCGCGAGAACCGCCCCATAGAAGGTGGTGAGCAGCGCAACCGCCATGCTCGGGCCGATCGAGGAGGGGTCCTCCAGGTTGCCCAGCATTTGGACCAGGCCCACCAGCGTACCGATCAGGCCCATGGCCGGGGCCACCTCCCCGGCGCGCCGCAGGAAGCCGGCCGAACGCATGTGCCGCTCCCGGGTTGCGTGGATTTCACGGTCGAGGATTCGCTTGATCTCCTCGGTCGGCAGGCCGTCGACCACCAGGCCGACCGCCTGGGCGAGGAAGCGGCTGTGGTACAGGTCTTTGATCGTGCTTTGCAGCCTCAGCACCCCGTGTTGCCGCGCGACGTCGGCCAGATAGATCATCCGGCGCGCCGCATCTTCCGGGGCCTCGGCGTGATAGACCGCGCTGCGCAGCATGACGCTCTGGGCACGGACCACTTCGTCCAATGTGAAGGAGACAGTGGTCACCAGGAAGGTGCCGACGACGACGATGAGGATCGCGGGAACGTTGACGAACGAACCCGGCGATCCGCCCAGAGTCATGGCAGCGGCGATCACCGCGAAGGCGCCCGCCACACCGAGCAGCGTCGCGACATCGACGGTCGGGCCGCGGGCCGACCCGACAGGGCCCCGAATGCCCGGACTGGCCTTCCGCGTTGCGCTGAGGCTCGCCATGTCCTTTGCCCGCGACGCGCGCCTTACGACCGGTCCATCTTGATGATCTCGGTCATGGTGACGCCAAGCCGGTCCTCGACGACGACGACTTCGCCGCGCGCGACCAGGCGGTTGTTGACGTAGATGTCGATGGCCTCGCCGACCTTGCGGTCGAGTTCGACCACGGCGCCGCGGCCAAGCTTCAGAAGCTGGCTTACCTGCATGCTTGCCTTGCCGAGCACGGCAGAGACCTGGACGGGGATGTCGTAGACCGCCTCGAGCTCCTTGGCACTGGTCGGCGGCTTGGGCGATTCGTCCTGGGTGCCGCCTTCGATCTCGGGTGCGGCTTCGACGCCCGGCTGTTCGTTTTCCAGATCGGTCAGATCCAGGTTTTCGTCTTCGGCCATCGGGGATCCTCCTGTGGGAACGGTGCCTTACGCGGTTGCGACCGCGTGGTCCGCGGCCGAGTCCGGCGGGACCGGTTCCGAAGTGGGTTCCTGAGTTGCTTGGCTTTCCGGCGATGCTTCGGCGGCGGCCGGCCGGGGCCGCGTCTGCCCGATCGTCCGCTCGATCACGTCGTCGATCTCGCGCCACTGGCGTTCGCGGTCGCGCTCTGCGCCGCCGTCCGCCCATTCCACGCGGACATCGCCGGCCTGGAGCCCGTCCTGGGACAGCAACACGATCTTCCCGTCGAAGCCGGCCTGCGCCGCCAGCCGCGAAATGCGCTGCTGCAAACCGTCGAGCAAGGAATCCGCGACCCGAATCACCACGCGCGGCTCGTCGCGCAGGCGCCCTAGACACGTCTCTATCAGGGCTTCGACCTCGGCGACGCCGCGCTCTTGCGTCAGTTTGGGGAACAGCTTGCGGACCAGGGTGATCGCGGCCTCTATCGCCTCGCGGCCCTGACGTTCGATGACCTCGGCTTGTGCCTGTGACAGTCCGGTCAGCCGTTCGGCGATGGCTGCCAGTGACTGGGCGGCGAGGTGTTCGCTCGTCTGCCTGGCCTCGCACGCGCCGGCTTGCTTGCCGGCCGCGAAACCCTCCTGGCGCGCCTGTTCGAGGTCCGCCTCGCCATAGGTCGGGGCCGTGTTCAACCCCCGACCATCTTGGTCCTGAAGTCCCTCGAACGACGTATCGAAAAGAAATTTCTCGGATATTGTCATGTGAGTTTGAGACTGGCTCTAGTAGACCAGCTCGTCTTCTCCCTTGCTGTCGGCGATGATGATCTCGCCGCTGGCCGCCAATTCCTTGGCCAGCGCGACCAGGTGCATCTGCGCCTCGTCGACGTCGCGCAGGCGCACCGGGCCCATGGCCTGCATGTCCTCGCGCATGAACTTGGCGGCGCGCTCGGACATGTTGGAGAAGAAGACGTCGCGTACGTCCTGCGACGCGCCCTTGAGGGCGAGCGCCACCTTGTTCTGTTCCGCGTGGCGCAGCACCGTTTGGATCGCGCCCGGATCCAGCTTGCCGAGGTCCTCGAAGGTGAACATCAGCGCCTTGATGCGCTCGGCCGCATCTTGGTTGCGTTCTTCCAACGCGGTTAGGAAGCGGCTTTCCATGTTGCGGTCGAGATAGTTGAAGATATCGGCCATCATCTCGTGGGCGTCACGCCGGTTGGTGCGCGCCAGGTTCGACATGAACTCGTTCCGCAGGGTGCGCTCGACGTCCTCGAGCACGTCCTTCTGAACCGATTCCATGCGCAGCATGCGCATGATGACCTCCATGGCGAAGGGCTCGGGAAGCAGGGAGAGCACCCGGGCCGCGTGCTCCGACTTGATCCTCGAGAGGACAACGGAGACGGTCTGGGGGTACTCGTTCCTGAGGTAATTGGCGAGCAGGTCCTCGTTCACATTGGTCAGCTTCTCCCACATGGTGCGCCCGGCCGGACCGCGAATCTCCTCCATGATGTTGCTGACCCGTTCCTTATCCAGAACCTTCAAGAGAAGGCGCTCGGTGCTCTCGTAGTTGCCGACCAGCGAGCCGGTGGTGGAAATTTGATCGGCGAACTCGACAAGCAGCCGCTCGACCATCTGCGCGTTCACCGTGCCCAGGTTGGCCATGGACTGGGACAGTTCCTTGATTTCGTCATCCTCCATCAGGGTCAAGAGGCGCGAGGCGTATTCCTCGCCCACGGACATCAGCAGGAGAGCGGCCTTTTCCGGCCCGCTCATCGTGCGATAGTCTTCTCGCAGGCGCATCTTCGTTGGCCCTTAGGATTCCTGGTAAAGCCAGCTGCGGACGATGGCGACGGCTTCCTCGGGGTGTTTGTCCACGATCTCGCCGATCTTGCGAACCGAGGAAGCCCGGACCCGGCCTTGCACCTTGTTGAGGTCGATCATGTGGTCGATTTCTTCGGCCATGACTTCGGTGTTGCTCGGCTCGAGCGTGCCGTCGTCTTCGGCCGCGGGGAGCGCCGCCCGGGCGCCGGACTGGTCGGTGAGCTGGCCGGCGGCGCCCTCCTGTCCGCCCTCGAGCATCCGCCCGACCAGCGGCCGGACGACGAGAAGCAGGACGAGCACCGCGACCACACCGAGCACCAGGAGCT
Source organism: Kiloniellaceae bacterium (assembly GCA_046759925.1). Lineage (GTDB taxonomy): Bacteria > Pseudomonadota > Alphaproteobacteria > Kiloniellales > J153 > JBHIDD01. The sequence continues at coordinate 2,277 of JBHIDD010000175.1, read as the reverse complement.
CGGCAGCCCGCATCAGGCTTCCGGGATCGAAACCCAGAAAGCCCGCCGAGCTTTCCTCGGGCATTTCCACGCTCAGATCGGCGAAGCGCAGGTTGGCGATCTCCAAGGTGTCGCCGCGCGCCTCGTTGAACCCGACGGCCGATCGGACCAGCGTCGCGAGGCGTTCGATCTCTTCCGGGCTGCGCGGCGTGTAGACGGCTTCGCCGGCCTCGTTCTGCGCCATCGTTCCGTTGACCATGACGGCGACGGAGAGACGCCGTACCACGCCCGTCTCGCGCACATGGGTCTTCACCGTTTTCGAGATCTCGTAGTTGACGGTTTCTTCGTTGCGCGTGGAGCTGGACTGACTGCCGGTCCCGGCGCCGAGCGAGGGCAGGCCCGAATCCGGCAGGTTGCCGCCGACGGTGACCGGCGGCAGGCCCTGGGCGTCCGTCGTACCGGACTGTTCCTCGACCACCTGGGTCGAACGCACGACCTGGCCGTCCGGATCGAAAATCTCGGCATTCTCGGTCACCCTGTCGAAATCCATCTCGGCGGACACCCGGGCGCGCACGTTGTCCGGTCCGACGTAGCGCTCGAGCAAGTCCTCGATGGTGCGCACCATGCGGGATTCGAAGGCAATGCGCATTTCCTCGCCCGTGGTGGCGGTATTCTGAAGGTCATCCTCGGCGGCGCCGCGCGCGAGCAGCGCGCCTTGGGAGTCGACGATCGACACCATCGTGGGTTTCAACCCCGGCACGGCGGCCGCGACCAAATGCTGGATGGCCAGAACCTGTCGGCGTTCCAGGCGGTTATTGCCCCGCATCCCGATTACGATGGAGGCGCTGGGCTCCTGGCGGTCGCGGCTGAACAGTTCGCGCCTGCCCAGGACCAGGTGGACGCGCGCCCGTCGGATCTGCGCGATGGACCGGATCGTCCGGGCCAGTTCCCCCTCCAGGGCGCGCAGATGGTTGATGTTCTGGACAAATTTGGTCGTTCCGAGGCCGTCCGCCCGGTCGAAAATTTCGTAGCCGACGGAACCACCGCGCGGCAGCCCTTCTTCGGCCATCGCCACCCGAAGGCGCCCGACCTGATCTCTGGGCACGAAAATCTGGCCCCCGTCCCGATCGAGGCGATACGTCACTTCCCTCTGCTCGAGCCGGCTGACGATCTGGCCGCTGTCCTGCGGGTCGAGATCGGCATAGAGCAGGGCCAGATCCGGCGTGGCCAGGCGACTCGTCAGATATATGAAGAAGGCGACGATGCCCGCCGCGACGGCGACCATCATGCCCAGCCGGGCCGGTCCTAAATTGCGAAAGGTCTCAGCGAAGGAGTTCAAGTTTGACCGTCCTGGAACACCGCCGTCCTGGGAAACCGCTGCACGGAGTATGAAATTGACCCTAGGGTCTCGGAGACGACTTTGGCGCCTCTCCCGTTCTGTCGGAACAAGCTAAAGAGTCCCGGTAAAGTTGCGGTTAACGGGGGAAAATTTTGCCTAGCAACCGGGCAAATTTTGCCGTTCGGATCCGCGCTTTGGAGACTATCCGGCGGTCGAGTGCGCCACCGCGATTGAATCCGTCCGGCACGCGCCGTGTGTCATACCGGCGAGCCCGCGAACGGACTCGCCTATGTTCCCTCAAGCGCCGGGCGGGACCGTTCGGCCCCTTGGCTTGCGCGCCAGTGGGCGCGGCGCGCCGTCGCGCTTGTCGCCGGGCCGATGAAGATGCCTTCAACGGCTCGGCGGTATCACCGGCGCTCAGGCGGTCGTCTCGGAACGGCGCTTAAGGAGTCGCCTTGTGGGGAATCTTGTCGGCTGTCGGCTGGTCGTTGCCAACCGAAGCCCGACGGTATTGCTGCAGGCGGGTGGTCCGGAGCCCGCGCACGCCATGCGCTTCGATCAACCTTTGCCAGGAGAGGAACTCCTCGACGGACAATTTGTAGCGGTTGCACGCGTCCTCGAGGCTGATCAGCCCGTTGCGCACCCCGGCCACGACCTCGGCCTTGCGCCGGATCACCCAGCGCTGGGTCTCGGGCGGCGGCAAATCGTCGATGGTCAGCGGCTGTCCTGCCGGTCCGATGACGGTGTTGAGCCTACCTGGGCGGTCCGACGCCATCAACTCCTCTCCATTCTCACCGGTCAATGGGCATGCCCAAAGCCTACCGCTCCGCTGTTGAAAAACCATTAATTCCAAAGATTAAGGTAAAACTGGGCGGGCCTACGGCCACGCCTGCCCAGGGAACCGCGGCGCGGAGTCCCGGCGGGGGGGGGTTTGGTGGCCGCGCTGAGAGTGGCGGGGG
>JBHIDD010000174.1:0-6098 GCA_046759925.1 Kiloniellaceae bacterium | reverse complement strand
CGCCTCCAAAAGCGGCCGGTAGTCCTCGGGTCCGTGCCCGGGCGATAGCGCGCCGGTGTTCAGGATGAAGTCGGCCGCGGCCGGATCGTCGACGAAATCGTAGGCCAGGCCCTCGCGCAGGCCGAGGTCGCGCGCCGGGCCCAGGTGATAGCAGCGCCGGCCGAGCGCCCGGTACCAGGAGTCGGGCCGGCTGCGCAGATGGTGCCAAGCCTCCTCGCCCGAAGACACCGTCGCGTCATACAGCCGCGGCGGGATGCCGAGCGCCGCATTGCGCGCGGCCACGGCTGCCGCACGCCGGGGCGCGTTCGACAGGATGAGAACGCGCTTGGCGCGGCGGCGCAGTTCCTCCAGGCAGCCAAGCGCGGCGGGAAAGGCCGCCACGCCGTCGTGCAGGACGCCCCAGAGATCGACGATAAAGCCGTCATATCTTTCGGCGAGGGCGGCAAAGCCGTCGTGGATCGGAATCATCGCTCTTCCGGACACCGGCGGGATCCTGGCGCGGGGACCCTTCTGCCACGGCGCGGGGCGGAATGGAACGGCCCGGGCGCGGCGGAGGATCGGATCACGCGAGTGCCATCCCTCCAAGATGGCGGGCCCTAGGTCGCCGGCCGGGCGAGGCGCGGTTCCCCGAAGAGGTAGCCCTGGCCGAAATCGATCTCATAATCGAGCAAATCGAGCAGTGCGGTCTCGTCCTCGATCTTCTCGGCGATCAAGTCGATATGGTGGCGTCGCAGGGCGCCGAACAGGTCGACGCGCTCCGCCAAATCCTTCAGGAGCAGGTCGGTCTCGATCTTCACGAAGCGGATCTGCCGGGCCGCCAGGACCGCAGGGTCGAGGTTCAGGTTCCGCACCCGGTCGAGAGAAAAGCGGCAGCCGAGCACGGCCAGGCGGTCCAGGAGCCGCGCCCCCGCCTCGCTCCAGCGGGCGAAGTCGGCCTGGGCGAATTCGAAGATCAGATGCGGGGCCAGTCCCTGGTTACTCGCGAGGAGGTCGATGAAATCGCTGAAGAAATCCACATCGGTCAGGGTGTGCGGCGAGATGTTGCAGAAGAAGCCGACGTCTTGGCTTTTCCGGTGGACCTTGCGGATGAGCTGGACGCAGCGAAACAGCAGCATGTTGTCGATCGCGGTGATCAGGCCGGTGCGTTCGGCGATCGTGATGTACTGATCGGGGAGGATCATGGCGCCATCCCCGGTGCGCAGCCGGGAGAAGCATTCGTAAAAGCGCCGCTTGCGCTGCGGCAGGCTGACGATCGGCTGCAATACCAGATCGATCCGGTCGTCGCGCAGGGCGGCCCGGACGGCGTCGAGCACCGCGTCCGGGCCCAGGTTCTCGGCCACGGGGGGAAGAACGCCGGGTGCCGGGGCCGCGATGCCGCCGGTTAGGTCGGCGCCGGTGGTCCGCCGCCCGGCAGGATCCGCCGCGCCATCTTGTTCCGGCTCCGGCGCCAAAACCTGCCCGACCGAGAGGCGCGGGATCAGGGATTTCAGCACCTTGACCTCGGCCATCACCTCCTCGACGGTCCGGCCGACCGGGCCGACCTGGCCCGACTGGCTGGCGGCGTCCAGGGCTTGGCGCAGCGCCTCCACCTCGCGGCGCATCCAGGCCAATTCGTCCTGCTGATCGGCGTAACCGTAACTCAAGGAATGCACCCGCTCGCCGAGATAGGCCTGGCGCCCGGTCCGGGCGTAGATCTCGTGCAACAGGGCGCCGCCGAGCAGGACCAGGCCGCCGAGACCGAACGCCAGGCTCGGCTCGAGCCACGGCAGCCAGCGCGGCCCAAAGACGACCGCCGCCCCGGCAAGGCCGGCGTAGCCGCACAGAAAAACGATATGCAGAAGCGCTTGCATGGCCTCCTGAAGGACCGGCTTTTTCGACTAAGCCACTGTGCAGTCAGAGGCCTTGAAAGACGGTTAACAAGAGGTTGTGACGCGGCGGCGGGGTCAATTCCGCGGCCCTGCCGCCGCAGCCGCGATCCCTGGCCCGGTCGCACCCTTACCGGTGGTCGGCGCCGACCGCCTCGGCCGGGGCAGCGAATCCGTCGCGGCGCAGCAGGGCGGCCAGGTCCGCCTTGATCCGGGCAACGAGCGCGGGGCCCTGGTAGACGAGCGCGGTATAGAGCTGCACCAGCGAGGCCCCGGCGCGGATCTTGGCGTAGGCGTCGGCGCCGCTCGAGATCCCGCCGACGCCGATCAGCGGCACGCGCCCGCCGGTCAGGCGGTACATCTCGGCCATGACCGCGGTCGAGCGCGCAAACAGCGGCCGGCCGCTCAGACCCCCGGCCTCGGTGCGGTGACGTCCGGTAAGGCCGGCCGGTCGTTCGAGCGTCGTGTTGCTGACGATCAGGCCACCCAGTTTCCGATCCAGGGCGATACCGGCGATGTCCGCCATATCGGCCGCGCTCAGATCGGGGGCGATCTTGACCAGAACCGGCGGCCTCCCCTCGGGCCCGGTTTCGCCAAGCGCGGCCGCGACCCGCCGGACTAGGCCCTCCAGTTCGGCCCGTCCCTGCAGCGCGCGCAGGCCCGGCGTATTCGGCGAGGACACATTGATCACCAGGTAATCGGCATAAGGCGCGAGCGTCCTGGCGCCCGCCGCATAGTCGGCGGCGGCGTCGGCGGCATCCCGGTCCTGGCCGAGGTTGACGCCGATCAGACCGGCGGGGCAGGCTGCGCGCCATCGGCGCAGGCGGTCTGCCGCCGCATCCATGCCCGCGCCCGCGAAGCCCAGACGATTGATCACCGCCTGATCCTCGGGCAGCCGGAAGACCCGCGGCGCGGGGTTGCCGGGCTGCGGCTCGGGCGTGATGGTGCCGACCTCGACGAAGCCGAAGCCGAGGCCCAGCATCGGCCCCACGACGACCGCGTTCTTGTCGAATCCGGCGGCCAGACCTACGGGATTCGGCAGCGCGCGGCCCCAGAGGCGCGTGGCCAGGATGGGATCGTCCGGGCTCCGATCGCGCGGCGCGAAACCATGCCGCAAGGCCCAGAGAGTCAGGTTGTGGGCGGTCTCGGGATCGAGCCGCCGCAACACTGCGCCGGCGATGCGGAAGCGGTCCACCAGGCGGTGCCCTCATGCTTGGCCCTGCGGCGAGAGGACCTGGCGGCCATCCGGTCCGAGCGGCGGATCCTCGAGCCGGGGCCGGGCCTCGAGCGGCAGCGGCCCGGAGAGCTGCGGAGGGCGCGCGCCGCCGCGCCGACAGATATGATGACTCGCGACCGCGCCCATGGCGGCGAGCCTATCGAAATCCTCGGGCCCTGAACAGGGTCCGGCCCCACGCGGCGCCATTCGCAGATTGCAACGACCATGGCCCGCGAAAATTGCAATTTGCAAATATCCGGTTGCGACGGCCGGCCGATCGTCCGATCCAAAATCCCCGGCGTCTTAAGGGAAATCCGCGGCTTCGGCCCCGCAATCGCGGGCCGCGGGGCAACTGGCACGGCCTTTGCTGCGATCCGCTGGCGAACCCTCCGATCATTCGCGAGGCCACGGGAAGAATGTGTCAACCGCAGGACGTTAACACAAGCCGCCGGGGTGGCGGCAAGCGCCGGGCCTTGGCGGCGGCCCTGGAGGCGGTCGAGGCGTTCGGCCGCGGGACAGGGCTTGTCGTGGTGCCGGCCATGCCCTCGCGCGCCATGCGCGCCGAAGGGGCCGAGGCGGGCGGCGTGGCCGAGGAGACCGCCCGGCGGATCTACCGCGCCAGGATCGCGGCCGCGGAGTAGACGCCGCCGTCGCGACTCCGGCGCAATTTCCCGCGAAGCGGATCGGCCGGACGGGCCGACAGGGCGGTCCCGACCTTGCTTGCATCCGCTTTTAATCCTAATGCGCCGGCAGGCGTTTTATAAGACAATGTTCCCATGTTGAGACATGCGGACGTCTGGCGCGCGGTCGACCGATTGGCCGAAAAATACGGCATGTCCCCCTCCGGGCTGGCGCGGCGCGCGGGCCTGGACCCGACCACCTTCAACAAGAGCAAGCGGATCACCAAGGAGGGCAAGCAGCGCTGGCCCAGCACCGAGTCGGTCGCCAAGATCCTGGCCGCGACCGGCGCCTCGCTCGCCGAGTTCGTCGCCCAGATCGGCGAGGAGAATTCGGGGATGCTGGCGCAGCGGATTCCGGTGATCGGTTATGCCCAGGCCGGGGACGCGGGGTATTTCGACGATGCCGGCTATCCGACCGGCGGCGGCTGGGACGAGGTGCTGTTTCCCCACATCGGGGATCCCCATGCCTACGCCCTGGAGATCAGCGGGGACAGCATGGAGCCAGTCTACCGCGACGGGGACATCATCGTGGTCTCGCCAAGCGCCAGCATCCGCCGGGGCGACCGGGTGGTGGTCAAGACCACCGGCGGCGAGGTCATGGCGAAGCAATTGGTCCGGCAGAGCGCGCGCAAAATCGAGCTCATGTCGGTCAACCGCGACCACCCGGACCGGGTCCTGGATACCGAAGAGCTCACCTGGACCGCGCGCATCATCTGGGCCAGCCAGTAGGCGCCGCCCGGCCTTCGAGGTCGCGCCGCGGCGCGATCGGATTGGCCGGCCTGCAACTGCTGTCTGCCGTTGCCCGAAACACGCCTGGGTTGTTCCGCATCGTGGCGGCCTTGCGTGGCAGTCCGGAGCGGCTATGCTGCTTTTCGGCGCCTGCGGCGCGCCTCGTCGGAGGACAAGCTTGGCAGCGACCATCCACTACATCGACGGCCGGTGGGTCGAGGGCAATCCACCGATTCTCGGGCCCATGACCCATGCCACCTGGATGGCCTCGGTGGTCTTCGACGGCGCCCGGGCCTTCGGCGGCGTGATGCCGGATCTCGACCTCCATTGCCGGCGGCTGATCGATTCCGCGAACAGCTTCGGGCTCAAGCCCATCCTCTCGACCGGCGAGGTCCTCGAGATCGCACAAGAAGGCATCGCCCGCTTCGCGCCTTGCTCGGACCTCTATATCCGCCCGATGTTCTGGGCGGAGAAGGGCGCGGACAAGTTCTTCGTCATGCCGGACCCCGAGAGCACCCGCTTCTGCTGCACCGTTCACGAGGCGCCGCTGCCGGAGCCGGGCGAATTTTCCGTCTGCCTGTCGAGCTACCGGCGCCCGCCACCGAGCATGGCGCCGACCGACGCCAAGGCCTCGTGCCTGTATCCCAATTCGGGACGGGCCCTGCAGGAAGCGGACCAAAAGGGCTTCGACAACGCGGTGGTGCTCGATGGCAACGGCAACGTGGCGGAGCTCGCCACCGCGAACATCTGGCTCGCCAAGGACGGTGCCGCGCACACGCCCATACCGAACGGCACGTTCCTCTGCGGCATTACCCGCAACCGCGTCGCCAAGCTGCTGCGGGAAGCCGGGATCGCGGTCTACGAGCGCAGCATTATCTGGGGGGAAGTCCTCGACGCCGACGAGGTCTTTACCACCGGCAATTACGGCAAGGTGCTGCCGATCACCCGGGTCGAATCGCGGGCCTTGCAATCCGGGCCGATCTATACCAGGGCCCGCGAGCTCTACTGGGACTGGGCGTTCAAAGGCTGAAAGGCTGCGTGGGCAGTCCGTGATCGAGGTCGTGTCTTGAGCAGGCGACGGCCTCGGCGATCGGCCGCGCCGGGCCATCGCCTCCAGGTGCCGGTCGAGCGGAAGCGCGTTCCGCGGCCTGACCAAGGACGAAAGCTTTGGCCTCCGGACCAGGACGCCGCGGCGCCATCGCAGGCACGGATACCGGGGGCGGGGCTACTGAGGGAGGGGCACCCGGAGGCCGAAGCCGTCCGGGCATGCCGGGCCATGTCGCTTACGTCCAATGCTCTTATCGACGGCGGCAAGGCCGGGTCAGGCCGCGAGCTAAGCAGGTTTTCGAAACTCCGCCCACAGCGCGGGTGGGCGGGCTTCGCAAAACCTGCCGGACTTTTAAAGGCTTGCAGAGTGATCCTGGCCCGGCCATTTGTGGCCGGATCAAGATCACTCTGCTTACGCCGCCACGGGGCGGCTGCGCCGAGCCGACTGCGGCGCAACATCCCTCGGATAGAGGATGTCGAGCGCGGGGCGGCGCAGGGCTATGCCACCTAGAGAATATCGTCCCGAATGCAGGCCTTGAAATGGCCCGGGCTCACCTCGCG
>JBHIDD010000173.1:0-6120 GCA_046759925.1 Kiloniellaceae bacterium | reverse complement strand
GAATCATTTCGACAAGGGAATCAGATGCGGACAATTAAGTACAGAGCCTAGGTCGGCGGCGGGACGGAACGCCCGCTCCGCGGATCCTTCCGGCCGGCATCAGCCACGCGCCCGTTCGACCGAGGTAATGACCGGCGTCGCCCGCAAGGCGGCGATAATGTTGGTCAGATGCTTGATGTCCTGAACCTCGACGTCGACCAGCATCTCGAAGAAGTCGAGCGAGCGGTTGGTGATCTTGAGGTTGCTGATGTTCCCATGATTCTTGCCGATGATGGTCGAGAGGCTGCCGAGACTGCCCGGCTCGTTGGCGATCACCACGTGCAGGCGCCCGGTGTGCGGATCGGCGCCTTCGTCCACGTCCCAGGCGACATCGACCCAGCGTTCCGGCGATTCCTGGAAGGTCTCCAGCGTCTCGCAGTCGATGGTATGTATCGTCACGCCCTTTCCGGTGGTGACGATGCCGACGATGCGCTCGCCCGGCAAGGGATGACAGCAATGGGCATAATGCACCGCCATGCCCGGGATCAGGCCCTTGATCGGGACCGCCGCATCCTTGGACTTGCCCTGGCGTCCCCGGGGCCGCCCGAAGGGCCAGACCCGTTTCGGCTTGGCCGCTTCCTTGACGCCTGGAAAGACGGCAACCAGGATTTCGCGGGCGGTGTGCTGGCCCTTGCCGACCGCGGCACAAAGGTCGGCCGCATTGTCGGCTTTGAACTTTTTCAGAACCCCCTCGAGCGCCTTGTCGGTGAACTCGTAATCCTCCTGGCGGAACGCCTTCTGCAGCAGCTGCCGGCCCAGTTCGCCGTACTGTTCGCGCTCCTTCAGGCGCACGAAGCGGCGGATCCGCGCCTTGGCCTTGCCGGTGACGACGAACTTTTCCCAGTCCGGCGACGGCGTCTGCGCCTTGGAGGTGAGGACTTCCACCTGGTCGCCGTTCCGCAGCTCGGTGCGCAACGGTATGATCCGGCCATTGACCTTGGCGCCGACGCAGGTATCGCCCACTTCGGAGTGGACGGCGTAAGCGAAATCGACCGGCGTCGCACCCCGCGGCAGAGCAATCAGATCGCCCTTGGGCGTGAAGCAGAAGACCTGGTCCTGGAACATTTCGAGCTTGGTGTGTTCCAGGAATTCCTCCGGGTTCGAGGCATGGTCCAGGATGTCGAGAAGCTCGCGCAGCCAACGGTATTGCCGGCCCTCCACCTGCGGCCCGCCCTGCTTGTAATTCCAGTGCGCGGCGACCCCGAACTCGGCGATGTCGTGCATCTCCTTGGTGCGGATCTGAACCTCGATTCGCTGCCGCTCGGGACCGATCAGTCCCGTATGCAACGACTGGTAGCCGTTCGGCTTGGCCGTGGAGATGTAGTCCTTGAACCGGCCGGGGACCACCGGATACCGGCTGTGCAGTGCGCCGAGGGCCTGGTAGCACTCGGTCACCGTGCCGACCACGACGCGGAAGGCCATGATGTCGGACAGCTGCTCGAAGGCGACCTCCTTGTGCCGCATCTTGCTCCAGATCGAGTACGGCGTCTTCATCCGCCCGGAGACCGAGGCCTCTATGCCCTCCTCGGCGAGCGACCGCCCGAGCTGGTCGATGATGAGCGGCGGCAGCGCGTCGCCCTTGCCCTTCAGAAACTCGAGGCGCGCCAGGATCGAGTCCCGTCCGTCCGGGTTCAGTTCGGCGAACGCCAGATCCTCCAGCTCGTCCTTGAACCGCTGCATGCCGATGCGCTCGGCCAGCGGGGCATAGATATCCATGGTCTCGCGCGCGACCCGGCGGCGCTTCTCCGGCGACTTGACGTGCTGCAGGGTCTGCATGTTGTGCAGCCGGTCGGCGAGCTTGACCAGGAGCACGCGGATGTCCTCGGACATCGCGAGCACCAGCTTGCGGAAGTTTTCCGCGTCCCTGCTCTGTTCCGACTGCAGCTCGAGGCGGGTCAGCTTGGTGACGCCGTCGACCAGACGGGCAATCTCCTTGCCGAACAGGCGCTCGACATCCTCGAGCGAGGCCTCGGTGTCCTCGACCAGGTCGTGCAGGAGGGCGGTGATGATCGAATTATCGTCGAGCTTGAGGTCGGTGAGGATGCCGGCGACCCCGATCGAGTGCGAGAAGTAGGGATCGCCCGACTCGCGGGTTTGCGAGCCGTGCAGCTTCATCGCATAGACATAAGCGCGGTTGAGGGCATCCTCGTCCGCGCCCGGATCGTAGGCCTTGACCCGCTCGACCAGTTGGAACTGCCGGATCATCTCGCGCCTGCGCGGCAGCTAAGCAGGGCGATCTTGATCCGGCCACGAAAGTCCGGGCCAAGACCGCTCGGCAAGTCCTTAAGAGACCCGCAGGTTTGGCCAAGCCCGCCCACACGCGCCGTGGGCGGAGTTTGGAAAACCTGGTTCAGGTCCCCATTCACCCTCGTTGCCGGCAAGCATAGGCAAGTGGCGGCTCGCCGCCAAGCCGTGCGGAATTTGGCCGTGGTGGATGGGTCGCCAACGTCAAGACTGCGCGTCGTCGCCGTCCTCCGGCCGGGGCGCGGCCTCCCCCAGGCTGTCTTCGGCCGCCGCGTCGGCGTCGTCAACGTCCTCCGGCGGGGGCGTGGCCTCCACCAGGCTGTCCTCGGCCGCCGCGGCGGCGTCGTCGCCGTCCTCCGGCCGGGGCGCGGCCTCCACCAGGCCGTCCTCGGCCGCCGCGTCGGCGTCGTCGGCCTGGTCGACGGCCAATGCATCGGGCGTCATCAGGCTCTCCCCGACCGCGGCCACCGCCTCGACCTCCATTTCCAGGCCGGGCATGTCGAAGTCCGGCTGGTCTTCGTCCGGTTCGTCGATCTCGATGTGCTTCTGCAGCCCCTGGACAAGGGTATGGTTCAGATCCTCCAGGTTGACCATCTCGTCGGCGATTTCGCGCAGCGCGACGACCGGATTCTTGTCGTGGTCACGCTCGACCGTCAGCGCCGCCCCGGCGGCGATATCGCGCGCCCGCTGCGCGGACAGCATGACCAGTTCGAAGCGGTTCGGAACCTTAAGGACACAATCTTCAACCGTTACACGGGCCATTTACGTCAAGACTCCCGAAATACTTGAGGATTCGCCGCCTTATATAGGAAACGCGTGGAATATATATAGAGGCGAGACAGCAAAAGCAAGGCGGGTCCCCTGCGGCCGGGCCGGTCTTGCGCGGGCCAAAGCGCTCCGCTTACAGGTTCTCCCCGTATTCGCTGCTCTCGCCGTAGGTAAAAAAGGTCTCCCAGCGCACGCCCTGTGGGTCGGCGACCCACGCCTTGTTCTGCTCGGCGTAACAGCAGGTCACCTGTTTCCGATCGACAACCTCATGCCCGCGTCCCAAACGCTAGGCGACTCGTGTATGGAAGCCCACCGCGACAAAGCTACGCCCTGGGGATTGCCGAACTCAAGCGGCGGGCCGGCCCCCACCGCCGTATTGGAGCCGGTGTCGCGCGATTACAGCGTGAGCCAGGCCTGGTAGGCGAATCCGACGGCGAGCGAACCGAGGAACGCCACGGCCAGGTACCAGAGGAAGACCCCCCGCCTGACCAGGGCGAAGACCGCCATCGCCGCCGGCAGGCTGGTCATCCCGCCGGCGACCAGGAAGGCGAGCGCCGCGCCCGGGGCCATGCCCATCGACATGAGCTCGCCGATGAGCGGGATCGCGGCGAAACCGTTCAAGTAGGACGGGACGCCGAGGACGACCGCGAGCGGGATGGCGAGCACCGCCTCGCCGCCCAGGTTGCCGGCAATGACCTCGGCCGGCAGCCAGCGGACCATCAGGCTCTCGATGGCGAAGGCGAGCAGCAACCACTTGGCCAGGAACACGCCGATCCCGCGCGCCTCCGCGGTGAAGTCGGCGCGCCGCTCGGGCTCTCGCCAGAACGCCCAGCGCAGCTCGACCGGGGCCAGGGTGCCGGTGCCGCAGCCGCCGCAGGTCGTGGCAGCGCGCAAGGCATTGCCGAGCCAGCCGGCGCGCTCGGCCGCCAAGGTCGCGAAGCCGGCGCCCAGGCCCAGGCCGAAGGCGGCCACGGCCTTGGCCACCGTGAAGTCGAGTCCGAGGCGCGCCCACATCAAGATGAACATCTCCGGGTCCATGAGCGGCGACGCGACCCAGAAGGCCATGACCGCGGGCAGTGGCACGCCGGCGGCGAGCAGCGCCGCGATCAGCGGCACCACGCCGCACGAGCAGAACGGCGAGAAGGCGCCAGCGGCGGCAGCCATGACGACGGCGCGGACCGGCGAGCGCGCGACGGTTGCACCGATCATGCGGTCGGCGCCAGCCGCCTTGAGCCAGGCGGCGAGCAGCACCGAGGCGAGCAGAAACGGCAGGATCCAGATGAACGAGTCGAGCGTGAAGGTTGCGCTCGCCAGGGCCTGATCGGGCAGAAACAGCGCGAGGCTCAGGAACAGCAACCCGATCGCCAGCCAGACCCGGTCGATCCGCCTGAGCACCCCTGCCGCACCGTCGAACGCCACCGTAAGATCGGTCATCGTCGTCACTACCCCGCCGAACCTGGATCGTCCGATATTTCCAGGACCATCGAATCTTCAGTCCAAAAAAAACGCCCGGCCAGAGGCTGTCAGCGCGAAAGCGGCCACGCCGCTTACAGGTTCTCCCCGTATTCGCTGCTCTCGCCGTAGGTAAAAAAGGTCTCCCAGCGCACGCCCTGTGGGTCGGCGACCCACGCCTTGTTCTGCTCGGCGTAACAGCAGGTCACCTGTTTCCGATCGACAACCTCATGCCCGGCCCGCTTGAGGCGCTCGGACAGGGTCGCAAGGTCGTCGTCGCTCTCGACCTGAATGCCCAGGTGATCGACTCCCGCCTTGCCACAGGTGGCGTTGAGCGAGAAATTCACCCTGGGGTCGTCGAGCATCCACCTGGCGTATTCGTCTTTGAGGACGCTGGGCGCCGCGCCGAACAGGGTGGTGTAAAAGCGGACCGAAGCGTCGAGGTCTTCGACCCCTAGGCTCACATGCAGGCGCTGCATCGTACTCTCTCCATTGCGAGTTGAAAATTCCCTTACCGCAAGTCTTTCGCGCGGCCTGGGTTAGCCGAATTAACGCGCCAAGAAACTCACCCGGCTTCCGGTTTCCGGGCCGGTGCGCCGAGCCCGGCGCAGCACTGCGCGTTCAGGAACCCGATCACCCGGTTCATCAGCGCGTCGTTCGGCGTGCAGCGCAGCACGCGGCCCGCGCACGCCTGACGGACCAGGCCGGCGTTCACCAGATGGCCGATGTGATGGGAAAGCGTCGAGCCCGGTATCTCGAGGCGCTCCTGGATCTCCCCCACCGCGAGGCCCTCCGGCCCGGCGCGCACCAGGAGACGGAAGATCTCCAGGCGCGTCGGATTGCCGAGTTTTTCCAGGCAGCGGGCGGCGTGCCGGTGGTCCATGCCGATCCATATAGCGGCCGGCCCCGGCGATGTCAACGACTATTCTAGAATAATCGAAATAATGAAAACCTGGGCTTGAATGCTGCGGCCGGCCTGCGGTGTTCGGCGCTTTTCGTATCTTGTCCCCGAAAATCGAATTCGGTATGGCGTCCCCGTAATAAGTATGAATTAAGTATGTGAATTAAGTATGGCGTCCCCGTAATAGAAAGTATGGCGTCCCCGTAATACCCCCGTAATACCCGTCCGGTGAATTAAGTATGGCGTCCCCGTAATACCCGTAATACCCGTCCGTAATACCTAATGACTCTGTGACTCCGTGCCTCTGTGGTTGTAAGCCTCTGATGTTCTGAGGCGTTGCAATCTCCGAATCACGCCGTCGGCAAGTACCGGAAGCCGGGCTCGACCGGCCGGTCGTGCGGGACCTGCGCGACGTCCATGACCCGGGCCGCCGGCGGGCCGTCCCAGCAGGCCCGCAGCATGGCGTCCACCGCGCCCGGCGCGCCCTCGAAGACCGCCTCGACCGCGCCGTCGCGGCGGTTGCGGACCCAGCCGTTGAGGCCGCGCGCCGCCGCCTCCTGGAGGGTCCAGGCGCGGAACCAGACGCCCTGCACCCGGCCGGAGATGACGACCCGGACGCGCTTCACGCTCCGCTTTCCTCTCCGACCCCTTCGCTGCCCGGGGTGCGCGCGGCGCGCGCCGACACGGCCCCGGCGCGGCACGCGCGCCCGCCATGG
>JBHIDD010000172.1:0-6176 GCA_046759925.1 Kiloniellaceae bacterium | reverse complement strand
TCGCGTCACCGTCTCGGCGGGCGAGGCCGGGCTCGTCATCAACGGCGAGATGGTCGCCGCGGCGTAAGGCGCCGTGAGCGGGCCGTCCCGCCGGCGGCTAACAATTCGCGCTCTGCCGTTCGCTCCGCCCCTCGCCGGTGATCGCGGTACAGCCGGCCCGCACCATCCGGGCGGCGCCGAGGACCCTGTCGCGCAGGCCGTCGACTTCGGCGCGGGCGGCCTGGAAATCCCGCAGCTCCTCGCCCTTCAGCTTCTCGCCGGAGGGCAGCCGGATCTTGAGCGGGTTGGTTTGCCTGCGGTCCACCAGCACCTCGTAATGCAGGTGCGGCCCCGTCGAGCGGCCGGTCGATCCCACGTAGCCTATCACCTGGCCCTGGCGGACCCGCTTGCCCTTGCGCATGCCCTTGGCGAAGCGGCTCAGGTGCGCATACGCGGTCCTGTAGGTGGAGTTGTGGCGGATGCGCAGATATTTGCCGTAGTTGCCGTTCCAACCGGCAATGTCGATGACGCCGTCGCCTGCGGCGTAGATCGGCGTTCCCGTCGGCGCGGCGAAGTCGATCCCCCGGTGCATCCTTGAATAGCCGAGTATGGGATGCCGGCGCATGCCGTAGCGCGAGGACAGCCGCGCCCCGTCGATCGGCGTGCGCATCAGGGTCTTGCGCACCGATTGGCCCGTGGCGTCGAAGTAGTCGCTTCGTCCGCTCTTCGGCGTGAAGCCGTAGAGTTCGAGCCGCCTGCCGGAAAGCGTCAGCGCGCCGTACAGGATGGGCCCGGGCTTGGCCAGGTCGCCGCTTTCCTCGTAGAGCGCCTGGTAGAGCACCTCGAAGCCGTCGCCGGGCCGGAGCTCCCGCTGGAAGTCGACGTCGAAGCTGAAGGCGCGGATCAGCTCGATCATGACCGGGATCGGTACGCCCGCTCGGCCAAGCGCCACCGAGAGGTTGTTCTCGATCGTCCCCCTGGCACCGGTCGTCTTGCGCACCAGCACACGGTCGATGGCCTTCGCGACGAAGCCGGCGCCGCCTTGCCGGGAAACCCGGACGTCGCGCTCGACGCTCGGCCGCAGGCTGAGCGACAGCAGGCGGCCCTCGCGCTTCGGCGGGGCGGTGGCGGCCAGGGTCAGGCGGATCTCCTGTCCCGGCCTGAGGTCGCGCGGGGAGTAGACCTCCCGAAGCGCGGTGATGGCCTGGTGGGCTTCGCTGCGGGCGATGCCGGCACCCGTCAGCAACGCCATCAGCGTATCGCCCTTGGCCACGCGGACCCTGTGCGGCACGGTCGCCGGGCGTGCCTCGGCCTCGATCGCGGCGGCCACGGCCCCGGGCGCCGCGGCGAAATGACGCGGCGCGACTTCGGCTTCCAGATCCGCGCCGGTCGGGCCGCTGTGCCAGGTGGCTCTCGGCCAAAAGGCGAACGCGAAGCCGCCCAGAAGCGGAAGCACGAGGGCCGCGGCCAGGGCGGCGCTTCCGCGCCGTCCCCCGCTTCGCAGGCCGCGAAGCCATGGCCAAGTCAGGGACCGGGGCGCCACGTCATGGCGATCGCCCGACTCGGGCCCAATCGAATCGGGTGATCCGGAAATACTGCTGATCGACGGCCGATCGCAGCCGCGCCGATTCGCGACCATGGGGTCAGAAAATGCCGATCGTTCAATGGCTGTCAACCGCAAAATCCGAGCCCTTGGGCCACGGCACGGCGGCATCTATGATGGCGGAGACTGGATCGGGGACCATAGGGGGGACTTGCGCCATGCTGTTGCAGCTTTGCACCTGGCCGGAGGTCGAGGAGCGCCTGAAACAGAGCACCGGCATCATCGTGCCGATCGGCTCGGCCGAGCAGCACGGGCCGAACGGCTTGATCGGCACCGATGCGCTCTGCGCCGAAGTCGTCGCACGCGGCGTCGGGGAAAAGGCCGATGCGCTGGTCGCGCCGACCCTCTCGGTCGGCATGGCGCAGCACCATCTGGGCTTTGCCGGGAGCATCACGCTGAAGCCCTCGACGCTGATCGCCGTGGTGCGCGATACCGTGCTCTCGCTCGCCCGGCACGGCTTCGACCGGATCTATTTCATCAACGGCCACGGCGGTAACATCGCGACCGTCACCGCCGCCTTCTCGGAAATTTATGCGGATGCGAGCCTCGATGCCGCCCGCCGCAACGCCCCCGGCCTGCGCTGCCGCTTGAAGAACTGGTACGACGGACCGGGGGTCAGGAAGCTGTCCAAGGAACTCTACGGCAAGGCGGAGGGCAGCCACGCCACGCCCTCGGAAGTTTCGCTCACCCACTTCGCCTTCCCCGAGGCGATCAAGCGGGCGCAGGAGATGCGCCCCGAGATCGCGCCGAAGGGGCCCATCCATGACGCCGCCGACTACCGCCGGCGCTTCCCCGACGGGCGCATCGGCTCGGACCCCTCGCTCGCCTCGCCGGAGGCCGGAAAACGGCTTTACGAGGCGGCGGTCGCCGAGCTCGTGAAGGACTACCGGGCGTTCCTGAAGGCGGCGTAACTGAAAAAAGACTCACCACAGAGGCGCAGAGACACAGAGATACAAGACCTTTTAACCACTGAGACATAAAGATACCAAGACCGTTTGTCTACGCGCTTCGCGCGCTTAACTTTCCTTCGTTTTGTCGTGACTTCGCGATTTCTTAAAGGAGTCCTCTGTGTCTCTGTGCCTCTGTGGTTCAAACCTTCACTCGAATTTTCAGCCGAAGATCTGGCCCAGTTCGTGGACGAGCCGCTCCACATCCTCCTCGTCGTGATAGAGGCCGAAGCCGAAGCGCAGCCGATCGCCCCGGTAGTCCGTGACGACGTTTTCCTCGAGCAGCCGGCGATAGATCCGTCCGGCATCTGGCGTGCGGAAGGTCAGGAAGTGACCGCGGTTCTTCTCCTCCAGGGGCACGACCAGTTGGGCCGGGTTGAGCGCGCCCAGTCCCAACCCGGAAAGCGCCGCCACGAAGCGCCGTTGCAGGCGATGGACCCAGGCGTGGATGTCTGCCACCGTCAGATCGAGGGCGCGGAGCCAGTCCAGCACCGCCTCGAGACGATAGAGCCCCGCCGGGTCGAAGGTCGCGCCTGAAAAGCGCGTTCCGTCCGCGCCATAGGCCACGGCGCCGGCCGCGCCCGCTTCGAGCGCGCCGAAGGCGGCGAACCAGCCGGTATCGCGTGGCCGCGGGCCATAGCCGGGCGGGGCGTGCAGGAAGGCGATCCCTTCGCCGGCCATGGCGTACTTGTAGCCGCCGGCCAGGTAGAAGGCGCGCGCTTCGAGGCCGGAAAGGTCGCTCGGCAGCGCCAGGAAGCCGTGATAGCCGTCGACCGCCACGATCGTCTCGGGTTCGCCCACCGCGCCGACCAGCGCGGCGGCATCGGGCACCGCATAGCCGGAGTCGTAGAAGACCTGGCTGAAATAAACCAGGTCGTGGCCGCCGCCGGCGGCCGCCTCGGCGAAGCGCGCGGCAAAGCTGTCAAACGGCTCGTCCTCTTCGAGCCGGCGCATCTGGCGGGCGAAGCTATGGAACTCGCTCTCGGTGGTGAGCACGTTCAGCGGGCGGCCCGCCGGCAGGCAGGACATGAGGCGCAACAGGAAGCCGTGGGTGTTCGGCCCGAAGGCGATGGTGCCGGGATCGCGCAGGTTGAGCACCCGGGCGATGTGACCCTGCACCGCGGGGCAGAGCGCGCCGAAAATTCTGTCCCATTTCCGATCGGCGAGGCGGGCGGCATCCGTCCAGCACCGCTGTTGCGCCTCGAAGGTCACGTCCGGCCACAAGTGGTGGCTGTGTGCGGCGAAGTGCAAACGCCCGGGATCAGCCTCCAGAAAGCGCCGGAAGTGGGCCTTGGTGTTCAAGCCCCCACCTTGGCGTAGCGGTAGCCCATCGCCCGGCGGATGGCTTCGGGCAGGTCGGGCAGCCGGGAGCGCGGGATGAAGAAGGTCGACAGCGCGAAGAGGTCGCCGAAGACCCGGTGCTTTTCGGCGGTCTGGCGCAAATATTCATGACCCGACGACCCGCCGGTGCCGACCTTGCGGCCGATCATGCGTTGCACCATGAGGGCGTGGCGGTAGCGCCAGTTGGTCAGGGTCTGGTCGATGTCCATCAGCCCGCTCAAGAGCGCGAACGGCAGCTGCAGCGCGGGCTCGTTGCGGTAGAGGTTGATGAACAGGGCCGCCTGGAGCGCCTGCGCGGACAGGCGCCAGATCCCCTGCGCCTGGAGGCTGCGGTGGCGCGCCTCGTCGAGGATCGAATCGAAGCGGTCGCGCGAGGCCGTCAGCGAGGCGAGCTCGGCTTCGATCTCGGCTTTCGAGAGCGCCGGATTTTCCCGGACCAGCGTGGCCTCGCTTTCCAGCATCTCGGTCACCGCCTGGCGGTAGACCTCCCGGAAGTCGTAACCCGCCACGTTGACGAAGGGCGTGCGTTCCAGCCAGCGCTCGATCTGGTCGCAGAGCGAGCGCCGGGCCGCCGCCGCGCGCAGCGCCGCCCGGTCCCCGGGCCGCAACCGGGCATCATAGGGCCGCCCGTCGAAGGCGATGCGCTCGGCCGGCCGCAAGCCCAGTCGCGTCTCGATCAGGCGGAACTGCACGCTCTGGAAGCCGGAGGCGGGCACCAGAAGATCCCGGAAGTCGAGGAAATCCAGCGGCGTCATGGTTTCCAGCACGTCGAGCTGATGGATCAGCAGCTTCTGGATTTCCACGATCCGGATCACACCCTGGACCGCCTCGCCGAGGCTCCGGTCGTCGGCCGTCGGGCCGGAAAACACCGCCTGGATCCGGTCCAGCTCGAAGAGGATCAGCTTGAACCACAGTTCATAGGCCTGATGGACGATCACGAACAGCATCTCGTCGTGGGCCGGCCGGCCGTGCTTCTCGCTTTGCCGCGCCTGGCAGGAGAGCAGGCGGTCGAGCTGCAAGTGATCGGCGTAGGTAAACGGCGTGTCGCGCTTTGGCATCCGAGATCCCTTTCCCGCTGGTTCGGTTTTCCCCGGCTGGAGACGGGATCGGCAGCGGCCGAACCGACGGAACGAATCGGGCCATGGTAACACAGGACCGCCACAGGACGGCCCTGGCTTCGCGGCCCTCCCGCCCGTCCCGCCAGGCGGGTCGCGCTGGCGCGCGGATCTGGACTTCCGCGGTGGCCCTGGTGGCCATCAGGGCGGGCGCTTCAGGGCGTTGCCGGGTTGTCCCGGACGACCCGGGCAAGCCGGGTTTCGGCGATGGCGAAAGCGTGATACCGGCGAGCAAATGAACGGACTCGTTCATTTGTGAGACGGCAAGCGCGACCGCGCGCCGCCGCGAATGCGGCCGCAAGCCAAGCGGGGGCAAGTCCGCGCCCAGGGCCTGAGGGGCAATACGACAAGTCAATTCATTGACTTGCCCGGGGCTGAGGGGCAATACGACAAGTCAATTCATTGACTTGTCGGTATGATACGCGCGCTCAGGGCTCGGCTTCTTGCCCGCCGCCGCCGGGAACCGGGGCACCGCAGGCCAGGTCCGCGTCGCGCCCGGCCGATTCCCAGTTCCGCGCCGTGACGAGCTGGGCGCAGTGGAGGAACCGCACAGCGCGCAGGTCGGCGCCGGACAGATCGGCCGCCTCGAGCACGGCCTTGAACAGGTTGGCGCCATCCAGCTTCGCGCCGGCGAGATCGGCGCCGCGCAGGACGGTGCCGCGCAGGTCCGCGCCGGGAAGCAGGGCGCCGGCCAGATGAGCGCCGGCGAGGTCCAGCCCCCGCAAGGCGGCGCCCGACAAGTCCGGCACGGCATCCGGATGTTCCGCCCGCCAGGCGTTCCACGCCGCGGTGCCCCGCTTGAGCAGGGCGACCTGATCCTCATTCGCCACGTTGCGTCCCCTGCCCCTCGGGATTCGGCAGCCGGGTCTCCGTGTCGTAGCGGGCGGTGTCCACCTGCGCCTGTATCAGACCCTGCGTCCCCCTCAGGTCGGCGCCGGCAAGATCGGCGCCGTCGAACACCGCCACCCTGAGGTAGGCGCCGCGAAGATCTGCGCCGCGCAGGGACGCCCCGATGCAAAACGCGCCGCCGAGCCGCGCGTCTCTTAGGTCCGCGCCGTCCAGCCGGGCCTTGCGGAGGCCCGCCCCGCGGAGGTTTGCCTTGCGCAGATCGGCGCTCAGCAGCACGGCGCCGTCCAGGTTGACGCCACTCATATCCGCCGCGGTGAGGAGCGCCCCGGTAAGATCCGCCTC
>JBHIDD010000171.1:0-6178 GCA_046759925.1 Kiloniellaceae bacterium | reverse complement strand
CTCTGTGGTTCATGACAAAAATCGCCAAAAAGAACGGCCCGCCGCCCGAAGGCTTTGGGCCGCAAGGCGAGGGAGCCGTTCCGCCCCGCCCCGAAAGGTGTCCGGATCACGGGGACGACCCGGTTACTGCGGCGCGTGCCTCGGGTGCCCCTTGACGACGAGCGCCGAGACCGGCCCGCCGTTGGTCAGGCCCGTCGGGACGAGGGTCACGCGGATGAACCGCTTGTCGCCGATGTAGCCGACCTCGAGCACCTTGTTGTCGGTCGTGCTCGAGGCCACGATGCCGCCGGTCACGCTGGTGGGCCCCAGCACGTCGGCCAAGGCCACGTTGGCGTAAGTGCCGGGCGCGCCGGTGCCGTCGTCGTCGGCGTGCTCCAGCTTGACCTCCAGCTTGGCCGAGCCGACCGGGGATGCCCCCAGCTCGTCGATATCGCCCAGGTGGGCGATGACCTCGGCCGCGTTGAAGCCGGCCAAGTCGAGGTTGCCGGACGCGAGGTTGGCGCCTGCGATGGTCTGCGGACTGACCGCCACAACCGCGGCGGTGTTGTTGTGCAGGTCACGCATGGTCATGATTGGTGTCCTCCTTCTTCATGGCCACGACTAGGCCGCGACCTTGAGCTTGCGGATCGCCTCGGCGAGCACCACCTGCCCGCCGACGCGCCGGCGCGCGATGAAGCGGACATTGCCGTTGGTCGCCTGGGTGAAGGGATCGCGCAGCACCGACAGGTTGATTCGATCCACGATGGTGTAGCCCCGGCGGATATCGCCGAAGACGATCGGGAATGCGTTCGCCGCCACGTCGGGCATGTCCGGGATCTCCACATAGGGCTGGCCCAGGATCGTATTGGGAATGCCGCTCGCCAGGCCGGGCTGCCAGATGTAGTTGTTCTGGGTGTCCTTCAGCTTGCGCACCTCGCCGAGCGTGGTGCGGTTGAGCAGCCAAACGCCCTGCAGCGCGTAGCCGGTCTTGAGCCCGTGATAGAGGTCGATGAGCCCGTTGGCCTGGCCGTTGGCATCGGCGATCGAGGCCGCGCTGCCGGAATTCGTCGCGGCCACGTCGGCGTGTTGCAGGAAGCCTTCCGGTCGGCCCGTGCCGTTGCCGTCGACGAAGGCTGTGCCCTCCGTGACCGCGAACTGCTCGGCGAATTCCTGGCTCAGCTCCTGCTCCAGGTTGAACTCGGCGTCCTCCATCATCTGTTCGGAAATATCGACCAGCGCATAAAGCTCGTGGGTCGGGAATTCCTCGAGCCCGTAGGTGAGCCCCGTGGTCTCGGAACGGCTGCCCGATTCGGCGGTCCAGACCGCGCCGAAAGTGCCCGTGCGCTTGGGGATTTGGATGGCGCGCCGGGCGGTCTGCCGGACCCGCGCGACGGTCCTCAAGGGCGAGAACTCGACCTCGGCCTTGATGATCTCGCGGGCGAATTCGACCGGGGCCAGATAGCCGGCGGTCGGGTCCGCACCCACGGTGAGCGCCTTCATCTCCTCGCGGCTGAGCGCGCCCTGGCCCGGGTTCGGCTCGTCGCGGGTGCCGTACCTTAGATAGTCGAAGTAGGCCTTGGCCTCGGGGCTACGCTCCGGCGTTTCGCCGGCGGTTGCCCGGGCCGCGCGACCGACGGCCGCTTCGAGCTCGTTCATGCGCGCGGTCATCTTGGCCAGCGCCTCGTCGTTGCGGCCGGCCTTGCGGTTGTTCTGCTCCTGGAACGCCGTCCAGGTCCGGCCCATCTCCTCGACCGCGTCCTTGACATGTTCGATGTCCATCTGAATCCCTCCTACCTGGAGTCCGTGCCGGCGGCTCAGCCGGCGGATCGGGTGCCGGCCGCATCGCTTGCGGCCATCAGGGCGGTGACGCGCCGGATGCACGCCACGAGTTCGTCAAGACCACCGCCAGCATCCCGCCTGGACAACACGGCCTTGTAGCCCGCGCTGAGGATCATCCGGGCCTGCGAGCGGCTGAACCCAGCATCCTGCATGAGGAACCGCTCGAATTCGCGTTCGGTGGGAAGCCCCCCGGCATCGAGCAGGGCTTTCACCCGGTTGATGCGCGCCTTGGGGTTGACCGGGAAGGTGACCACCGAGACCTCCCAAAGATCGACCGACTTGATCCGGCGGACCGCCTTCTCCCGGTCGAAGACGGCGCCGTCCCGGGGCACCGAAAAGCCGATCGAAAGCGCGTCCACCGCACCGGCCTTGAGCAGCGCCAGGGCCTCGCGGGCGCGTTGGACCTCGAGAACCAGCCGGCCCTTGACCGCAAGGCCGGATCCGGTCTCGGCGATCTGCTCCCAGGTGCCGATCGGCGCGCGGGCGTCGTGCTGCCAGAGCATCTTGACCCGCCGGGGCTCCGCGATGCTGCCCTTGAAGGCGCCCGGCTCGATGATGTCGCCGGCCATGTCCCGATTGCCGAAGGTCGAGGCCAGGCCCTCGAAAACGCCGAGCTTGGCGCCGTCGCCGGTCTCCCGGGTCTCCACCCGCTTCAGCTCGAAGGGCACGTTGAGGCGTTCGGGTGCGTCGCCCCGCCCGTCGGCACCGGGGTATTCGAGGGCGCCACGCCAGGCCGGCGCAAGGGCCGCGCGCGCCGCGCCGCTGCGGCCCGCGGCCGCCGGCTCAAGGTCAAGGTCCATGGCTCTGTCCATTCTCCCTACGGGGCATGCCAAAGGCCGCCCGGGAGGCGGCCCCTCACGCTGGCTTTATGCTTTCGAAAGGATTAATGCGGATACTGGGGCACGCCGCGGACCACCGAGCAAGGAACCAAGCGCCATGCCCGAAGACTCGCTCAAGGTCTCCGTCCCAGAGGTCGTCTGCGCCAATTCGGCGATGATCCGGGTGCTTTTGGCGCAGCTGGTGAACAGGGGCGTGCTCTCGAGCGCCGATCTCCACGCGCTGTTCGCGCTGACCAAGCAGGATCTCTCCGACGGCCGCTACGAGCCCTCGGCGGTGGCCGGCGCCCAGGCCTATGTCGACAACCTGCGCCAGAACATCGAGGCGCCCACCGTCCTGCCCCAGAGCGGGACCGCGCACTAAGCCGGCCGCGGCGGACTGCATCCGCCGCGCTGAAGAAATTCTCCAAGCCTACCCGCGCAGAGCGTCGAGCCCGCCGCCGGCTCGCCCCGGCGCGCGCTCCGTGCTAACCTTGCGGTTCCGTCGAACCCCTCAAGTATCGGGAGGCCCAAGCATGCCGGCATACTGGATCGGGCGCGTCAACGTGACCGACGAGGCGGCCTACGCCGAATACGCCAAGCGCGCCGGCCCGGCGATCGAGACACACGGCGGCCGGTTCCTGGCGCGCGGCGGGGCCTGCGTCACCCTCGAGGGCAAGGACTGCGCCCGCAACGTCATCGTCGCGTTCGCTTCGCTGGACCAGGCGGTGGCCTGCTACGATTCCCCCGAGTACCAGGAGGCCTGGGCTTTCCAGAAAGGCGCGGCCGAGCGCGACATCTGCATCGTCGAGGGGCTGTAACGCCCCTATGCGATCCCTTTTCCCGCATTCGGGGACGAAACGGGTTCGTTTGCCGTATAATGGGGCATGATGGAACGCATGGCCCGCGCGATCAAAAAGACCGTCGCCGCGATTGCCGCCGCGGCGCTTCTGGCGGCCAGCACGCCGGCCTTGGCCGGCCACTTCGGCTGGAAGCCCTATGGTTACGGCTACAAGCACTACGGCTATGGCGGCCACGTCGGCTTCCACGGGCATGGCGGCTATGTGCTCGCCGCCGTGCTCGGCGGCATCCTGCTCGGCCACCTGCTCACGCGGCCAGCGTACTATTACCCGCCCGCGTACTATTACCCGCCCGCGCATTATTACCCGCCCGTGCCCTACGCCCCGCCGCCTCCGGTCTTGCGCAACTGCCGGTGGACCACGGGGGTCGGCACTCTGGACGGGCATCCGGCCGAGTTCGGCGGCACGCTGTGCACCGACCGGTTCGGCCGCGCCTACGTGCTGAATAGCAGCGTCAGGTTCCTGCGCTACCTTCCTTAGGGCTCACCCGCCCCAAGCTCACCCGCCCCCGTCGTCCTGGGTTGGGCCGTCTTCGGTCTTCGGCGCGTCTGCCGCACCGTCCGGACCACGGGCCTGCGGCCGCGTTTTGGGTCGGAACAAGATCGCATCGCCGCCCGGAATCGGCTTGAAGCCGGCCAAGGCGCGTTTCTCGTTGACGGTCAGGAAATGGGCGGTCTCGAGCCTGGCCCAGGTCTTGTCGCGCCGGAGCGTGAGCGCCGGCACGTCGTCGAGGTCGAGGTCCAGTTCCAGGTCCGGCCCGAACATGGGGACCAGCCAGGCGTTGAACTCGTCGCGAAAGTGGCGCAGCAGCGGGATCACGGTCTCCTCCCACAAGGCAAGCCGCGCCTCCTGGTAGTTCGAGTAGGTGTTGTCGCCCGGGATGCCGAGCAGCTGGGGCGGCACCCCGAAGGCCTGGGCGATGTCGCGCGAGGAGGCGTTGCGCGAGTCCAGGAAGTCCATGTCCTTGGGGCTGAGGCTCATCTCCTGCCAGCTCAGGGCCCCCTCCAAGAGCATCGGCCGGCCGGCGTTCTTCGCGCCGCCGTACTCGGCGGCGATTTCGTCCTTGAGCCGGGCGAATTGCTCGTCGGTCAAATTGGCCGTCCCGCCGTCCTTGGGCGCGTAGACCAGGGCGCCGGAGGGCCGGGCCCCGTTTTGCAACAGCGCCATGTTCCAGCGGTCGGACTCGTTGCGCTGGTCGATGGCGACGGCCGCCGCCTCGATGGGCGAGAGGCCGTACCAGTCGTCGAGCGGATTGAAGCTCTTGAGGTGCAGGATCGGCGCGGCGCCGGTCACCGGGTCGGCGGTCCAGCGGCGCTCGGCGCCGCCCAGGGTGAAGACGTAGCCCCGGGGCAGCCCGGTCGATCCCGCGATCACCTTCATGCGGTCGGGCCGCAGCGGCCAGAGCTCGCGCGGCGCGGCCCGCGGACCCGCCTGCGGCCTGAAGCCTCCGGCGGACAGGCCCGCCGCCTCGATGTAGGCATTGCCCGCGATGAGATAAAAGCCGCTGACCGCCTCGATGAACTCCGAGCGCGCCTGCACTGGGTTCGGCCGCTTGAGCAGCTCGAGCAGGGCGTGGGCCTCGACCGCCTGGCGGCCCGCGGCGGCGCGCCGGAACAGCCGCCAGGGCACCGAGGCGGCCGATCGCGTCACCTGGTTGATCGCCCGGAACGCGATCACGTTCCTGCGGTAACCGTCCTCGGCGAAGCTGTCGTAGCGCCGCGGCCGCCAGACCGCCCGGCCGGGGTGTTGCAGGGCGATGAGCGGGCCGGCCGCGGAGCCCTTGGTCGCGGTCGCAAAAAGCGCCTTCCAGGCGCCGATCACGCCCATCTAGAGCGCCCGGATCCGGGGGCGGGCCGCCCGGCCCAGCATCAATTCGCTCAAGGCCCAGACCCGGGCATCCACCCGATCCGGGCTGTAGCCCGCGCCCGCCCGGTCGAAATCGCCGGCGAAGGCGCACATCTGGTCCTCCAGTTCCGGAAAGCAGCCCACGTGATGCACCCGGCCCTGCTCGTCGAGCGCGGCCACCGGCTCGGCGCGGGCGACCTTGCCGCGGCTGGCGCGGACCGCCTTGTAGCTGACGTCCCGGTCGACGGTGCGGATCACGTGTTCCACCATCTCGCCCCCGGCGTTCACCTCGCCGACGATCCGGTCGGCCCGCCAGCGGTGATAGGCCGCGACCGCGCTTCGCCCCCAGGCGTCGGGACTGCCGCGCATGGAGAGGTCGTCCAGCACGTAGCCGTGGTTGTCCGCGCTTAAGCCGGCGACGACGATCCCGGTCTCGTCCGATTCCGGGCCGGAGCTCGTCGCCGGATCGACCGCCACCACGACGCGGACGAGCGCCGGCGCCGCGGCGACCCTGAGGTCGTCGATCCGCGCCCGTCGCCAGAGCGCGCCGGGGGTGTCCTCCAGGAGCTCCGCGTCGAGCTCCTGGCGGCCGAGCCGGGTGCCCTCATACCGGCGGATGATCCGCTGGATGAAGGCCGGTGCCAGATTCGCGATGTTCTCGTAAGACGATCCGCGGGTGATCACGGTATCCGGGTCCTTAATCAGGTTTTTCAGCGTCTTGATCGGCCGCGGCGTGGTGGTCACGACCTGGCGCGGCCGCGGCCCCAGCCGCAGGCCGAACTGCAACTGGTCCCAGGCCGCCTCGGCGTGGCGCCACTTGGCGAGCTCGTCGTCCCAGGC
>JBHIDD010000170.1:0-6186 GCA_046759925.1 Kiloniellaceae bacterium | reverse complement strand
CGGTGACGTAGGCGATGAGGGCGAAGATCAGCCCGACCTCGGGGAAGATGAAGTAGTAGCTGGTGAGCAGCACGCCGGCGACGGCGACGCAGGCCGCGCCGATGCCCCAGCCCAGCGCATACATTCGGTCCGGCCGGATCCCCATGAGCGACGCCGCCTCGCGGTCCTGGGCCGTCGCCTGCAGGGCCATGCCCGTCTCCGTGCGGTTGATGAAGAGATAGAGGAAAGCGAACGCGAGGACGCAGCCCACACTGGCGACGATCTGGGGCACGCCCAGGAAGATGCCCATCACCTCGACCCGGCCGGCGACAATGGGATCGGGGATCGAGCGGAAGTCGGGCGTCCACAGGAACTGGGCGAGGCTGCGCAGGAAGATGGCGAGACCGAAGGTCGCCGTGATCTGCACCATCATGGGCGCGTGAAGGATGTGGCGGATGATGCCATAGTGGGTCGCCACCCCGAGCCCGAAGAGGAGCGCGACACAGATCGGGATGGAAAGCAGCGGGTCGAGGCCGAAGAACACGAAGAGCCAAAACGCGGCGAACATGCTCAGCATCATGAACTCGCCGTGGGCGAAGTTGACGATCTCCATGAGGCCGAAGATGAGGCTGAGCCCGGCCGCCACCAGGGCATAGATGAAGCCCATGAGGAGGCCGCTGATGACGGTCTGGAGGACGATCTCGGTCGTCATGCCATCCCTGCCGTGGCCCCGGGGGGCGGAAATCCGCCGGCAGACCCGCCGGGCGGCACGATGTCCATACTTCCTCCAGATCCTGGCGGCGCCATCTTACCGAGCGGCGCGCGCTTGTCCACTTCGCCCCGGCGCCGGCATACGACGTTCCAAACGGCCCGGAGAGCGGCTACACTGCTTGGCGGAAGGCCCGGCCGGGCGGCCGGCAGCCGGATGCGCGGCGGCGCCGCGCGTTCCAAAAAAGTGCTCGCGACGCGCGGGCAACCGCGGGACGGGCACGCAAGAACCCAGGGAGACCGTCATGAGATCCTTCAGAACCATGTTGACAGCCGCCGTCGCGGCGTTCGGCCTGTTCGCCATGGGTTTCGCGGCGACCGTCCAGGCCCAGACCAAAGAGGTGCGCATCGGCGTCCTCTATCCGTTGACCGGCTCGGTGGCGCAGGCGGGGCGTGACGTGCTGGCCGCGGCGCAAACGGCCGCCGATATCGTCAACAACAAGCACGACCTGAACCTGCCGCTGGCCAGGACGGAAGGGCTGCCCAACCTGGGCGGCGCCAAGGTACGGCTCGTCATCGCCGACCATCAGGGCAAGCCCGAGATCGGCGGCGGCGAGGCCGAACGCCTGATCTCCAGCGAGAACGTGGTGGCCCTGTTCGGCGCCTATCACAGCAGCGTCTCGGCCGCCGCCAGCAACGTCGCCGAGCGCATGCAGATCCCGTATCTGACCGGCGAATCGTCGTCGCCGAAGTTGCACACGCGCGGGTTCAAGTGGTTCTTCCGCACGGGTCCGCACGACGGCCACTACACCAAGACCATGTTCGACTTCATGCGCGACTTTGCCAAAAAGAAGGGCATCACGATCAAGCGCGTGGCGATCCTCCACGAGGACACCCAGTTCGGCGTCGACAGCGCCCGCGTCCAGGAGCAGCTCGCCAAGGAGGCGGGCATGGAGGTCGCCGCCAAGATCGCGTACAGGGCGAAGACGACGTCGCTCACGGCCGAGATCCAGAAGCTGAAGTCGGTGAACGCGGATGTGTTCCTGCCGACCTCGTACACCTCGGACGCGCTCCTGTTCATGCGCACCTCCAAGGAGCTGGACTACGCGCCACAGCTGTTCATCGCCCAGAACGCCGGCTACAACGACTCGACGTTCTTGAAGACCATGGGCAAGGAGGCGGACGGCATCATCTCGCGCTCGCCCTTCTCCATGGACATGGCCGCCAAGATCCCGGTCATCAAGGACCTGAACGCGCTCTACAAGAAGCACTCGGGCGGACGCGAAATCTACGACCCGCCCATCCGCAGCTTCGTCGGGGCGCTGGTTCTCATGGACGCCATCAACCGGGCCGGCTCCACGGATCCCGAGAAGATCCGCCAGGCGCTGCGCGAGACCAACATCCCGCCGGGCCAGATCCCGATGCCGTGGCAGAACATCAAGTTCGGCCCCGACGGGCAGAACAACGGCGTCAGCACGGTGCTGATCCAGGTCCAGGACGGCAGGTACTATTCCATCTATCCGTTCGACGTGGCGGCGCGCGAGGTCATCTTCCCGTTCCCCAAGTGGAGCGCACGCTAAGCCGTCGCGCGACATTCGAAGCGCCGCGGGGACCCGGAAGGGTCCCCCCCATCTTTGGGGTGCCAGGCATCGCGCGTGGCGCGAGCGCACCGTTCGGCCGGCTGCGATGGCCGGCCGACGACTCGGAGGTGAAGGTCTCTGCGGATCCTGGTGACGGGACGCGTTCGCCGAACGGCGAAGTGCCAATTGTCAGCCACAACGCTTTAGACGACCGGCGGGTCGGCCTCGGTGCGCGCCCAGTCCGGCCGGAAGCCGAGGACGCGCACGCCGCCCGGCATGGCGGGGTTGAACAGCGCGTTGTGCCAGTAGGTCGCTTGGTGGGCCGGGTGCTCCCGGGGCAGGTCGCGCGGCCGGCACGGCAGCCGGTAGCGCTGATCGTATTGCTCGAACTCGAGCACGCAGCGGCCCGTCTCGAGGAGCCGGGTCGCCATCTCGGAGCCGGGGCCGAATGACGCGGTCAGTTCGTCCGAGAACTCCTGGGGCCGCTGAAAGTACGCCGCCGCCAGGGTCATGAGCGCGTCGTCGTAGCGCTCCACGGGGTCCTGGGTGCGCCGGACCATGTGCCGGAACTGGGCGGTGGTCGCAGCCGGGTCCTTCTTGACGATCAGGACCGTGATCCGACCGAGCGGCCGATCCGCGCCCTCGATCCTGACATGGGGCCGCATGCCCGAGGTCGGCCGTCCGCCGGCGTTGCGCACGGCCAGTTGACGCAGGCGGCACTGCCAGCCGAGGAAGTGATCGCGCAGGGCCGCCTGCGCCGGCTCGAGCCGGACGGCCGCGCCGCCGTCCTCACCGCCGCTTGGCTCGGCCTTCGGGGTTTTCCGTGCCAATCCGTAGAGCCCTCCCGTGCCGCCGGCAGGACCTTACGGCGGCCGGAGGCGCGGCTGCAAGTCGCGCGGAATTCCGGCGCTCGGCCGTTTCGGGCGCGCTGCCGCGCCGGGCTGTAGCCGCCGAGTTCCAATCGGCCTCATGCATTGACGTCGACCACGACGCGGCCGCGCACCCGGCCTTGCAGAATCTCGGCCCCGAGGCGCGGCAGATCGGCGAGCTTCGCGTCGCAGGTCATGGCATCCAGCTTGTCCGGGGCCAAGTCGGCGACGAGCCGGGCCCAGGCGGTCTTGCGCCGGGCAGGCGGGCACAGGACCGAGTCGATGCCGAGCAGGTTGACCCCGCGCAGCAGGAAGGGCAGGACCGTGGTTTCCAGGGCGTTGCCGCCGGCCAGACCCACCGCCGCAACCGAGCGGCCGTAGGCGGTCTGCGCCAGCACGCGGGAAAGCGTCGTGCCGCCCACCGAATCGACGCAGCCGGCCCAGCGCTCGCTTTCCAGGGGGCGCTTGGACGGCGCGGCCAGCTCCTGCCGCTCGATGACGGTCGAAGCGCCCAGGGACCTGAGATAATCGTGGGTCTCGGCCCGGCCGGTCGAGGCGGCCACCCGGTAGCCCAGCTTGGCCAGCACGGCGACCGCCACCGAACCGACGCCGCCGCCGGCGCCGGTGACCAGAACCTCGCCCTGGTCGGGCACGAGCCCGTGCGCCTCCAGGGCCAGGACCGCCAGCATGGCGGCCAATCCGGCGGTGCCGACCGCCATGGCGCGCTTCGGGCTCAGACCTTCGGGCAGCGGGACCAGCCAGTCGCCCCTGACGCGCGCCTTCTGGGCATAGCCGCCCCAGGTGAGCTCGCCGACGCGCCAACCGGTCAGCACCACCCGGTCGCCCGGCTTGAAATCCGGGTGGTTGCTCGCTTCCACCCGGCCGACGAAGTCGACCCCGGGGACATGGGGATACCGGCGGACCAGCCGGCCGAGGCCGCCCAGGATCATGCCGTCCTTGTAGTTGAGGGTCGAGTAGTCGACCGCGACGGTCACGTCACCGCCATCATCCGGAAAGTTCGGAAGCCGTGACTCGTCCAGGTCCTGGATCGCGGCGCTGACCTTTCCGTCGGTCTCTTCCAGCAGCATCGCCTTGAACATAGATCGTTTTTCCCCCGGCTTGCGTCCGCCCTGACCCGCCCGAAGCAACATGCGGCGCTTCGGCCGTGCCGGGTTATGCGGCCCGGCGCAGGATGGAGACTCCCTTGCGCACCGCCCGTATCCGGGCCGCTCTGCGTAACAGGATAACGCGACCGGGGCAATGGCGGCTTCGGGGCCACCGAAAAGGCCCAAGATGCCGAGTCCGGCCCGCGCCGAAGCGCCGGGACACGTGCCCCGTGCCACCGCGGGCCGGCGGCTGTGGTTTCCGGGCCGTCAGCACCCGTGCACCGCTTCCTCTTGCAGAACAGCGCGAATCGGGCCATATTGTGCAGTGCGGCATGACCGATGAGCGCCCGCTCATCCTCTGCCGTACGCCTATAAGGCGTTTCCTCCCTAGACTTGGGCCGTGCATTGAAGCGCGGCCCTTTTTTTCCTTGGCCGGCCCGCAAGGCAGCCGCGCGGTTCGCCGGCTCCGGTCAGCCGCGCTCGTCGCGCGCCGGGTTTGGCGGCCGCGCGTCGCCATCGCCCAGTGCAAGCTGCATGATGACGGTGTCGACCCAGCGCCCGGATTTGAATCCCACCGAGCGCAGCTCGCCGGCGCGGACGAATCCGAAGGCTTCGTGCAACCGAATCGAGGCGAGATGACCGCTATCCCCGATCACCGCCACCATCTGACGGTAGCCGAGATCGGTGCAGCGCCGGATCAGCTCCTCCAGCAGGGCCCGGCCGATGCCGCGGCCTTCGCAGCCGGGGGCCACGTAGAGCGAGTTCTCAACCGTGTAACGATAGGCCGGCCGCGGCCGGTAGCGGCCGGCATAGGCGTAGCCCGCCACGGCGTCCTTCGCTTCGGGGCCCGCGACCCGGGCGGCGAGATAGGGCAGGCCCTGGGCCAGGGTCGCCTCGTAGCGGCGGCCCATTTCCTCGAGGTTCGGCGGCGTTTCCTCGAAAGAGGCCAGTCCGTAGCGCACGTGATGGGCGTAAATTTCCTGGATCCGTGGCAGATCCTCCACGACGGCGTCACGCACCCGGACCAAGACGCGCGCCGCACCGGACGCCATCAGGCGGCGATCTCTGCGCCGTCGATCTCGCCGAGGGCGGCGATCACGACCCCCATGTCCCGGGCCAGTTTCAGGAAGTCCGGGCTGCGCCGGATCCGGGACTCGTCCATGTAGAGGCAACGGTTGACCTCGATCTGCAGGCTGTGGAGGCCCTCCGCCGGCCTTCCGTAATGGCGGGTCACGAAGCCGCCGGAATAGGGCGCATTGCGGGTGACGTGGTAGCCGAGGTCCCGGAGGGCCTGCTCCGCCGCAGCCGCCACCGACGGCGCACAGGAGGTGCCATGGCAATCGCCCAGCACGAAGTCGACGCGCCGGTGCCCCGGGTCGCTGTCCAAAGGCCCGCCGACCGAAGGCATCGAATGGCAGTCGGCCAGGACGCAGTAGCCGAACACGGCCCTGGTTTCGTCGACCAGCCTACGGAGCGCGTTGTGATAGGGCCAGTAGTATTGGCGAATCCGCGTCAGGGCCGCGGCGACGGTAAGCTTCCCGCCGTAGATGTTGGCGCCGTTGGCGACCACCCGGGCGATCGTGCCGAGACCGGCCGCGACCCGTGGCGAGCGCGTGTTGGCAAAGGCCGGCAGCGCGTCCTCGAACATGGTGGGGTCGAGCTCGAAGGGCTCGCGATTGGGATCGACGAAGGCGCGCGGGAAGAGCGCGCGGATGAGCGGCGCGCCGAGCTGCGGCGCGGCCTGGAAGAGTTCGTCGACGAAGCTGTCCTCGGAGCGGCGCAGGGCCAGCGGGTCGAGCCGCGAGGCGGCCAGGAAGTCCGCCGGGTAATGGCTGCCGCTGTGCGGCGAGGCGAAAACCAGCGGCAGGGTCTGACGCTCGGGCGCGACGATCTGATGCGGCGCCTCGTGTCCGTCGATGGGGGTCTCGGCATGCATGGCACTCG
>JBHIDD010000169.1:0-6187 GCA_046759925.1 Kiloniellaceae bacterium | reverse complement strand
GAACTCGGTCCCGTCGGTCATCACCACGGTGATCTCGTGGTAGTCCGGGTGGATGGCTTTCTTCATCGTCCGCGATCCCTGGAAGGCGGGCTGTATAGCCGAGCCGGGAGACCGAGGCAAGCCCCCCGCCGGCACGGCGGATCGGCCGGCTCAAGGGGCCGGCAAGGCGGCAGGCGTTGTTGTCGTGCCGACGGCTTTGCGTTAGTACCCACCGTTATCGGGGGATGACAGGTATGACGGTGGGTAATAAGGATAGCTTGATGTTTCGACCGGACCACGGGAACCGGGGCATCCCCGCCGAGATTGACATTCGGGTCCCCCCCGGAATGCAGCGCCAGTTCACCCTTGCGGACGCGGGTGAGCGGCCGAGCAGCCGCCAACTGGGCCAGCTCCGGCAGCTTTGGCGCTTCGTGCGGCCCTACCGGCTGAGGGTCCTCGGGGCGTTGGCGGCGCTCACCGTCGCGGCGGCGACCGTGCTGGTTCTCGGCTTCGGCCTGCGCAAGCTGGTCGACGAGGGCTTCGCCAGCGGCAACGCGGCGCTGCTCGACCAGGCGGTTTCGGTGCTCTTCGGCGTAGTCCTGTTGCTGGCCGCGGCCAGTTACGCGCGCTTCTATCTGGTCTCCTGGATCGGCGAGCGGGTCGTCGCCGACATCCGGCGCGCGGTCTTCGACCGGGTCGTGACCCTGTCGCCGGCCTACTACGAGGTGACCCGCACCGGCGAGATCTTGTCGCGGCTGACCACCGACACGACTCTTCTGCAGATGGTCATCGGCACCTCGGCGTCGATCGCACTGAGGAACCTGCTGCTGTTGCTGGGCGGAACCGTGCTACTGGCGGTCACCAGCGCGAAGCTGACCGGCCGTGTTTTTGGTGTAGTCCCGTTGGTTCTCCTGCCGATCCTGATCTACGGCCGCAGGGTGCGCCGGCTGAGCCGCGCCAGCCAGGACCGGGTCGCCGACATCGGCGCCTACGTCGACGAGACCCTAAGCGCGATCCGCACCGTGCAGGCCTTCGGTCACGAGCCGATCGACCGGCAGCGCTTCGGCGCCCGGGTCGAGGCGGCCTTCGGCACGGCGCTCAAGCGGATCGGCGCCCGGGCCAAGCTCACCGCCATCGTCATCGTGCTGGTTTTCGGCGCGGTCAGCTTCATCCTCTGGATCGGCGGGCACGACGTGCTGGGCGACCGGATCAGCGCGGGCGAGCTGTCGGCCTTCGTCTTCTACGCCGTCGTCGTGGCCGGTGCGGCCGGGGCGATCAGCGAGGTGATCGGCGATCTGCAACGGGCGGCGGGCGCGACCGAGCGGCTCCTGGAGCTGCTGCGGAGCGAACCGGATATCGCCGCCCCGGCCGCGCCCAAGGCCCTGCCGCTGCCGGCGCGCGGCGCGGTGCGCTTCGAGGGGGTCGTGTTCCACTATCCTTCGCGGCCCGAGCGCGCGGCGCTGGACCGCTTCGATCTGACGGTGGAGCCGGGTGAAAGGCTCGCCATCGTCGGTCCCTCCGGGGCGGGGAAGACGACGGTCTTCCAGCTTCTGCTGCGCTTCTATGATCCGGGGCAAGGCCGGGTCACGCTGGACGGGGTCGATCTCCGGGACGCCGACCCGAAAGACTTGCGCGCGCGCATCGGCCTAGTGTCGCAGGAGCCGGTGATCTTCTCGGCCGATGCCTGGGAGAACATCCGCTACGGCCATCCCGAGGCCGGCGACGCGGACGTGCGCCGGGCGGCCGAGGCGGCGGCCGCGCTCGACTTCCTCGAGCGTCTGCCCGAGGGTCTGAATACCTTCCTGGGCGAACGCGGGGTGCGCCTCTCCGGCGGCCAGCGCCAGCGCCTGGCGATCGCCCGGGCGATCCTGCGCGACCCGGCGGTCCTGCTGCTCGACGAGGCGACCAGCGCGCTCGATGCCGAGAGCGAACGCGCCGTGCAAAAGGCCCTCGACCGCCTGATGGCCGGGCGCACCACACTGGTCATCGCCCACCGGCTGGCCACGGTTTTGAAGGCCGACCGCATCGTCGTCATGGACCAGGGCGTCATGGTCGACAGCGGCACGCACGCGGAGCTGCTTCGCGCCGACGGCCTCTACGCCCGGCTGGCGGCGCTTCAATTCGGCGCGGCCCCGACCGGCGAGGCGGGGACCGAAGAGCCGGGCCCGGGACGCGTGGCGGGTTAGGGCCCGGCCGGGGGGCGATCGTCGGGTCAGGCTAACGTTGGGTCAGCTTGAGCTCGATACGCCGGTTGCGGCGGAACGCTTCCTCGCTCAGGCCGGGATCGAGCGGCTGGAACTCGCCGAAGCCGGTCGCGGCCAGGTTCTGTGCCGGGATGCCCCGACTGGTCAGGAACTTGACCACCGAGATCGCCCGCGCCGTCGACAGCTCCCAGTTCGAAGGGAACTCGTGGGTGGCGATCGGCGCCAGGTCGGTGTGGCCGTCCACGCGCAGCACCCACGGCAGGTCCTTGGGGATCTTCGCCGCGATTTGGGTCAGGGTATCGGCGAGTTGCGCCAACTGCCGCCGGCCGGATTCCTCCAGCGTGGCCGAGCCGCTTGCGAACAAGACCTCGGACTGGAACACGAAGCGGTCGCCGACGATGCGGATGTCCCGGCGGTTGCCCAGGACTTCGCGGAGCCGGCCGAAGAATTCCGAGCGGTAGCGCGCCAGTTCCTGCACCTTGCTGGCCAGCGCGACGTTGAGCCGGCGGCCCAAATCGGCGATTTGCACCTCTTTTTCCGTGTTCGCCGCCTCGGCCGCCTCCAGGGCGACCGCGAGGCGCGCCAACTGCTGGCGCAGGGCGGCGATCTGGCGGTTCAGCAGCAGGACCTGGGCCTGGGCCTCGTCGGTCAGTTTTATCTGTTCGTCCTGCGCCGCTTCCGCCTGGGCCAGCTTGGCCATCAGATCGTCGCGCAACGACTGCAGAATGGCGAGGTCGGCCAGCTGCGCCTCAATCTTCTCTTTGTCGGCGTCGATGACCTTGTAGGCGTCTTCCAGTTCGCGGCCGACCCGGGCCGCCGCCGCCTCGGCCGCGCTCAGGCGCCGGGTGAGGTCGTTCCGCAACTGTTGCAGGATCGCCAGCTGGGCGAGCTGGGCCTCGATCTTCTCCTTGTCGGCCTCGATGACCTTGTAGGCGTCTTCGAGTTCCTTGCTGACGCGGCCGGAATCGGCGCGCGCCTGGTCGAGTCTCACCTGTAACTCGTCGCGCATGTCGGTCAGCGCCGCGAGCTGGTTGGCCAGCGATTCCTTGGCGGTTAAGGAACTCTGCAGTTCCGAGGAAAGCTGGGAGATGTCGATGCGCAGCTCCGCGTTGGCGGAACGTTCCAGTGCCAGCAGCTCGGCCAGGTCGTTGATCTCGCGTTGCAGGCGCCCCAGCGCTTCGTCCCGCCCGCTGAGCGCGACGGAAAGGAAATACTGCGCCACCATGAAGACCATGAGCACGAAGATGACCACCAGAAGCAGCGTGGCGAGGCCATCGACGAAACCGGGCCAGATGTTGATCGCGCGGTGGCGGCCGCCCCGCCCCAGGGTATACATGGCCTATCCCTGTTCGGCCTCCTCGGCCATGGCGGCGATCGTGCGGGTGAGCAGGCGGATTTCGCCGCGCAGCTCCTGCACGGCGTGGTCGCGGCCGCTGCTCAAATCGCCCACGAGATGCTCGAGGCGGACGTCGAGGTTGCGAATGTGGCCGCGGGTCGTTTCGTCCAGGCCGCCGACGGAGAAATCCTGTTCGGCGAGCCGGGTCAAGACCGGCTTCAACTGGGTCTGCATCTCGGCCAGGCGCAGCAGGACGGTCTGCTCGGCGCGCATCTGATCGGTCAGCGTGCCCAGACGCTCCGTCAGCGTTATCAGGTTGTGGTTGACGGCATTGCGGTCCCCCTCGCCGCGGGAAATGGTGTCCTGCAGTTGCTCCAGGCTGTCCGCGGTCTTCTCCAAAAGGGCTTGGATGAATGCCGGAACCGAGCCGTCACCGTCGCCGACCGGGCCGGCGCTGGACAGCCGGGTGACGCCGGAGAGCCATTCCTCCAGATCGTTCATGAAACGGTTGTGGGCCCGTCCGGCCTGCAGCTCCAGAAAGCCGAGGACCAGCGAGCCGCCGAGGCCGAAAAGGGACGAGCTGAACGCCGTGCCCATGCCCGAAAGCGGGGTCGCCAGGCCGCGTTTCAGCTCCTCGAATAGGATTACCGGATCGCCGACCGTGGCGCTCAGGCCTGTGATGGTCGCCCCCACGGCGTTCACCGTTTCGAGCAAGCCCCAAAAGGTGCCGAGCAGGCCGAGGAAAATCAGCAGGCCGATCAGGTAGCGGGAAAGGTCGTGGGAATCCTGGATGCGGCTTTGGATGCCGTCGAGCAGGGTCCGCATGGACAGGGCGGAGAGGGTTATCCGGCCCCTGCGCTCGCCCAGCATGGTCGCCATGGGCGCCAGCAGGCGCGGCGGCCGGCTTTCCGACAGGGCGCCAGGAAAGACGAGTCCGCCGCTGCTTTCGCGCCGCAGGCGCTCGAGCCAGTTTATTTCCGGCCGCAAGACGATGACCTGGCGGAAAATGTAGCCGATGCCGAACAGCAGCACGCCGAGGATCATGCCGTTGAAAATGGCATTGGCGCTGAAGGCCTTCTGCAATGGGGCATATAGCGCGAAGCACACCGCGCCGACGATCAACAGAAAGACGATCATAGGGAAGAGGTAACTCTGCGGCCGGGTCATGTTCCGGTGTGCTGCCTCACGGCTTGGTCAAAACCGCGGCGGTATAACGGTTCACTGCGGCGAAACTATGGCGATCATGTGACCCGACGACCCGACTACCCGGCCTCTTGCGGCAGGATGTCGACGCGGTCCGCCGGGCCGTCCTGGATTTTGTCGCCCAGGGCGCGGACATCCATGCGGGTCGAGCGAACGCCCTGATCGATCAGGAAGGCACGCACCGCAAGCGCCCGGGACAGCGAGAGCCGGCGGGCGCGGCTGGCACCATTGGAGGTGGCTTTCGCGTAAGCGAGCAACTGGACGCGCGTCGATTCCTCCTGCCTCAGACGCTGGGCCAAGTCCTCCAGCTGGCCCTTCGCGGTCTCCGACAGTTCGGCCGAGCCCTCCTGGAACAGCACGCGCATTCCGCCGAGCGCGGCCGCGGGCAGCGCGTGCCTCTGGGTCGGGGTCGGCGCGGCGGTCGGCGCCGAGGCTATCTGCGGCTCGGGTGCCCGCTTGGGTTCGGGGGCCGGGGCGGGCGCCGCCGCCGTTTCGGGCGCCGGAGCAGGCGCCGGCACAAGCACAGGGGCAGGCGGCGGCTGTGGCTCGGGCGGCGGCTTGGGTGTGGCCTCGGCGATGTCCTGCGCGGCGACGGGCTCGACCGGGGCTGCGGGCTGCTCCATGAAACGCGGCCCCGGTTCCGCCATCCGTGGCGCCGCCGACTCGGGCGGGGCCGGCACCAGGAGCTGCGCCTTTGGCTTTCCGCCGCCGGCGGCGAGCTCGGCGGCACTCGGCCCGGGGCGGGTTGAGCCAATGTCCACAGGCAAGGCAGACTGCGCCAAGGACCGGCCGGGCGGCGGAACCGTGAGCCTGCTCCTCGGATAGGCCATCGGCGGGAACAGCAGGGTACTCGGCCGGCTCACGACCAGCTGCCCGGTTCCCGGCAGGCGATAGGGCGTGCCAGACATGCCCGGGGCGACGATCCGGGCGCCGTAGGGCGTGGCTGGCGCGGCGGTGTAGGGCAGGGCCGGGGTGCTCCCGGGCGCAAGGCTTTCGAGCACCTCGTCGTTGACGACGACGCTGGCACCGCCGGTGCCGATGGTCGCGCCGCCGCCATTGCCACCGATGACGACGGTCTGCTGCGCCACGGCGGGGGTCGAGGCGGCGATCAGGACCGCGGAGACCGAAAGGCCGCGGAGCAGGGCCGTGCGCCGCGCGACAGGACCCGGCCGGCGCGCCACCGGTCTCGCGGACCCGAGCGGGCGCGCGTGTCTGCGGTGAGCGTCAACTCCCATTGGTCCCCCGTCGCGGGAATCGAGACGAATCGCGGCATAAGACTATGCCGAGCATTCCCCGTCGACAACCGCTTTGCAAGGGCACCGCCGGATTATCGAATTCGGCTCTCGACCCCGGAGGCTTCGGTTTGCCTCCGGCCGAGCAGCTTGAGCAGGATCGGGTGGAGGCTATCGTTGGCGGCGAGGATGGTCGGGCTATCGAGCCGGACGGGCCGGCCGTCGATCTGGCT
>JBHIDD010000168.1:0-6205 GCA_046759925.1 Kiloniellaceae bacterium | reverse complement strand
CTCGGCCAGCAGCCGGGTCTGGATCTCGGTCATCTCGAGCACCGGCGAGACCGGCGCCGTGACGCGGCGAAGCCTGCCCTCGGCCTCAAGCCGGGCGATAAAGTCGCGGAGCGAGCCGTAGGCCATAGCGCCTTCCGCCTGGTCGTTTCGGCCGGGCCGCCCCGGCCGCCCTATTGACGCCGCTCGGACGGGGTCCGGTCAAGGGGGCAAGGCCGCGGGCTGGACCGCGGCGCCCTTCCTCACCCGGCGGTTCGAAGGGCCGGCGCCGTTCCGTCTGACCGGCCCCCGGGCCGGCCCGGTCGCCTTGTCGGCAACCGCCCATCGGCGTAAGCTCCCGGCACCTTCGGGGTTGACACAACGGCGACTTGCGCGGCCGCGTGAAGCTCCGCGGCCGCGCGACGAAACCGGTTCGCTGAATAGGAGCGCGCCATGCCGGAAGCATCGGGTTTTTCCATCTTCGTCATCGCCGTCCTGGTTCTCGCCATCGTCCTGGTCCTGATGGGCGTCAAGGCGGTGCCCCAGGGCATGGAATACACGGTCGAGCGGTTCGGCCGCTTCACGCGCGCGCTCAGGCCCGGCCTGCACCTCATCACGCCCGTCATCGACCGCATCGGCGCCAAAATGAACATGATGGAAACCGTGCTCGACGTGCCCGAGCAGGAGGTGATCACCAAGGACAACGCCATGGTCAAGGCGAACGGCATCATCTTTTTCCAGGTGATCGACGCCGCCAAGTCGGCCTACCAGGTGACCAACCTGGAGCTCGGCATCCTGAATTTGACCATGACCAACCTGCGCACCGTGATGGGCTCGATGGATCTGGACGAGCTTCTGTCCAAGCGCGATCACATCAATGCCCGGCTGCTCGAGGTCATCGACGAAGCCACCACGCCGTGGGGCATCAAGGTCACCCGCGTCGAGATCAAGGACATCGAGCCGCCGCGCGACATCGTCGAGGCGATGGCCCGCCAGATGAAGGCCGAACGCGACAAGCGCGCCAACATCCTCGAGGCCGAGGGCATACGCCAGTCGGAGATCCTCAAGGCGGAGGGCGAGAAGCAGGCGGCCATCCTGGAGGCGGAGGGGCGCCGCGAGGCCGCGTTCCGCGACGCCGAGGCGCGCGAGCGCCAGGCCGAGGCGGAAGCCCGGGCGACGACCATGGTCTCCAAGGCGATCGCCGAAGGCAGCGTTCAGGCGATCAACTACTTCGTCGCCCAGAAATACGTCGACGCGCTCGGCAAGTTCGCCAACTCGGATAACCAGAAGATCCTGTTCCTCCCCCTCGAGGCGGCGAACATCATCGGGTCGATCGGCGGGATCGGCGAACTCGCCCGCGAAGCCTTTGGCAAGGGGAAGAGTGATTGACATGCCCGGGCAGGTCGAATTCTGGCACTGGTGGGTGCTCGCCGCCCTGCTCATGGCGGTCGAGGTCTTCGCCCCGACCACCCTGTTCCTTTGGACCGGCATCTCGGCGGCGGCCGTCGGCCTCGTCGTGCTCGCCGACGCCGGCGTCGGTTGGGAATTCCAGGTCCTGCTGTTCGCCGTGCTTTCGGTGGTCAGCGTCGTCGCCTGGCGACACTACGCGCGGCTGCGTCCGGTGCGATCGGAGGACCCTTGGCTCAACCGGCGGGCCGAGCAGTACATCGGCCGCCAGTTCACCCTGGAGGAGCCGATCGTGAACGGCCGGGGCAAGGTGCGGGTCGACGACACCACCTGGAAGATCGAGGGCGAGGATCTGGCGGCCGGCAACCGCGTCAAGGTGGTCGGCGTCGACGGCGTGATCCTGAAGGTGGAGCAGGGCTGAGGCCCGCCGCCCCTGACCCGAACCGGCGGCTGCCGGTGCACCGTCGTTCGTTGTTGCGAAAGCCTTGAACCCATGATCCCGGTTCGCACGTCCGTTGAGGTGGACGAAACACCCGGCGCCGTGATCGGGCTCATCGTCGCCAATGTGGCGGTCTTCCTGGTCCAAGTCGGGCTGCCGGATGGCCTCCGGGAAACGTTCATCTATCAATATGCCCTGGTCCCGGCCCGCTACACCCAGCCCGAATTCGCCCGCGAACTCGGGCTCGATCCGGGCAACTATCTGCCGCTGCTGACGAACACCTTCATGCACGGCGGCTTGGCGCATCTGACCGTGAACATGTGGACGCTCTGGCTGTTCGGCAGGGCCCTGGAGGAACGTCTGGGGACCCTGCGCTTCATCGGCTTCTATCTGCTGTGCGGCGCGCTCGCCAGCCTGGCGCACCTGGCCTTCAACCTCTACTCCGCGGTTCCGGCGCTCGGCGCCTCGGGGGCGATTGCCGGGATTCTCGGCGGCTACACCCTGCTGTATCCGCGGGCGAAGATCGCCCTGCTGACACTCGTGCTGTTCTTTCCGGCCACGTTCCAGTTGCCGGCCGTGGTCTACACGGCGATATGGTTCGTGCTCCAGGTTGCGCAGGGCGTCGCGCAGCTCGCCGCCCCGGAACCGGCCGGGGGAATCGCCTGGTGGGCGCATATCGGCGGGTTCCTGGGGGGTGTCGCGCTCATCATGCTGCTCGGCACGCCCCAGCGTCGGGCGCGGCAAATCGGCCCGCCGCGGGATCGGCAACGGGAGGTCGGCATCCAGCGCGCCCGGGTGATCCGGATCGGTCCCCAGCGGGCGCCCGTGACCCGGATCGCCGCCGCACGGCGCGGCAAACTCAAGCTGCCGGCCCTGGGACAGCGGCGCCGAACGGTTATGCCGGCACGGTCGCGGGAAAGCGTTGCGCCCTCCGCCGACACGCCGTGGGAGACGGGCGCGCCGGCGCGGCCATCGACGGCGCAGGCAAGGGTCGGGCGACCCGGTCCCGGGAGCTCCATAGACCACGCGCGCAGGAGAGGACGGTCGATCATTCCCGAGTCCGGCCCGAGTCCCCCGTAATACCGGCGCGCCCACGAATGGACTCGCCTATGTTCCCGCAGGCGCCGGGCGGGGCCATGCGGCCCCTTGGCTTGCGCGCCAGTGGGCGCGGCGCGCAGTCGCGCTTGCCGCCGCGCCGATGAAGATGCCGGCAACGGCGCGGCGGCATAAAAGGGGGCCAAACCGAAACCCTGTTGTCGAGCTGCATGGACCCGCGGCCGATCGGCCAGGCCGCGCGACAAGCATGGCCGCGGCCCGGCGGACCATTACGATCCCGTGATCCTGGCCCGTGATCCTGGCGGGCCCTTGCGTGCCGGACGGGGGCGGGATGCCGGGTCCAAGTCGCGGGGCCTGGGGTTCCCGTCGCGGCCACCGTGTCCTCGAAGCGGCAAGGGCGCCAACAAGGGATCCTTGGGCGCGCGACCACTCCTTCGGAGGTTCGGTTAAGATCGGGCGCGGGACCCAGCCATGGAGGCAAGCGCGATGGCCGTATCCGGGGTGAAGGCCCTGACATTCGACGTCTTCGGCACGGTCGTGGACTGGCGCGGCGGCATCATCGCCGAAGCCAAGGCGCTCGGGGAAGCCAAGGGGCTTTCGCTCGACTGGGAGGCTTTCGTCGACGACTGGAAGAGCTGCTACAGGGCCGGCATGGACCGTGTGAACAGCGGGGAAATCCCCTGGATGACCGTCGACGAAATCTACCGGGCGAAGCTGGACGAGCTATTGGTCGCATATGGCATCACCGGGCTCTGCGAAGCCGAGACGGCCCGCTTCAACCGCGTTTGGCACCGGCTCGATGCGTGGCCGGACGCGGTCGAGGGTCTTGTCCGGCTGAAACGGAAATTCGTGCTCTCAACGCTTTCGAACGGCAGCTTCGCTTGCCTGGTCGACATGGCAAAGCATGCCGGTCTGCCTTGGGACTGCGTGCTCTCGGCGGAGAACGTCCGGCGCTACAAGCCGGCGCCCGAGGTCTACCTGATGGCGATCGAACTGCTCGGCCAGAAGCCGGAGCAGGTCATGATGGTCGCCGCCCACAACGACGACTTAACTCACGCCGCCGCGCACGGCATGCGGGCCGCGTTCATTCCCCGCCCCACCGAATACGGCCCCGACCAGACGAGCGACCTGAAACCGGAGGGCGACTGGGACATTATCGCCGACAGCATGGCAGGCTTGGCCGACGCTCTCGGGGCCTGATCCGGCACATCCCCGGTGGCCCCGGCTCAGCTTCCCGCCTCGGCGTTCCAGTAGTCGTCGTTCAAGTCCCTCAGCAACCGGTCGTGGC
Organism: Kiloniellaceae bacterium; assembly: GCA_046759925.1. Lineage (GTDB taxonomy): Bacteria > Pseudomonadota > Alphaproteobacteria > Kiloniellales > J153 > JBHIDD01. Next base: position 2,039 of record JBHIDD010000168.1, on the reverse strand, counting down.
GCCTTTCCAGGCAACCCCGCAGGCTGAAATCGCGATGCCCTTGAATCGAGCCGATGCACCAGTCGTATTCGGCCCACGCGCGGGACAGGCCGGGATTTTCCGTCGCGGCGGACGGATCGTGCCCCGTTGCGTCTGCCCAAAGCGTGGCGTCACGTTCGGCGCCGATACGGCCTTGCCTAGGCAGCATGTTGATCATGGTCGCAAGGACGAGGGCCGCCTCCGCGTCGGGACTGCCGTCGACAAGGCGGGTGCCAAGGGCGCGCCAGGGACCGACGGCGAGCGCGATCTCGGCGCTTGTCAGCGGGTCGGGATCGCCGTTTCGAGGCGCCGGCAAAAGCGATGCGTTGGCGCCGACCTCGATTGCCGCACTGACCGCGCCGAGCCCGGCCAGAACTTCCTCCGGCAGGCGGGCGGCGACGGCGGTGTAACCGCGACGCTCGACGAACGTGACGTGCCCCGCCGCCGGCAGGCGATGCCGGCCGCCGTTGGCGTCGGTCACCACGAGGGTGAAGTCGCCCGGCGCCGCCGGGACATAGGCGGTGCCGAAATCCGGCGCGGTTCGATGGCGTTGCAAGCAAAAAGTGCTGAGATCCGCCTCGCACAGGCCGTCGCCGCAGGCGAACGGAATCCCGCCCGCCGTGGCGAGGACGGCCAGGATCTGCGGCGCGGCCGAGGCGCGCTGCTGGGGCAGGGTGACGATCAGGGCAAGGGCGAACCCGAAAACAACACGCACGGGCATTGAACCCTCCATCGGTTGCGGCCGTTCGAAGCGATATCTTCCGATGCTTCTCGAGGACAAGGCCGATTTTGTCGCGATCCGGGGCCCGCCGCAAGCAGCCCGGCGCGCGATGCGCCGCTAGCCCCACACCGTTCGGGCGGTTTCGCTGACCAGTCTGAGCTTGCGCTTCTCGTCTTCCACGGAAATCTTGTTGCCGATGATGGACGTCGCGAAGCCGCACTGGGGGCTGAGCGCCAGGCGTTCCAGGGCCACGAACCGGCTGGCTTGCCTGATGCTCCGGACGAGGTCTTCGGGCGCCTCGAGGGCCGGGCGCTTGGTGGTGACCAGTCCCAGCACCACCGTCTTGTCGTCCGGGACATAGCGCAGCGGCTCGAACGAACCCGACCGCTCGTCGTCGTACTCGAGCAGAAGCCGCTCCGCCCGGATGCCCTGGAAGATCGGCCTGGCGATCGGGTCATAGCCTCCTTCGACCAGCCACCGGCTGCCCTGATTGCCCCGGCAGAGGTGGAAGCCGAAGGTCACTTCGGGAACGCCTTCCATGACGGCGTTGTCCAGCTCTATCCCCAGGCTCAGCCATTGATCGAGCGTCCAGCCCCGGGACTCGTAAAAGGCCCGGCTCTCCGGATCGAGGAGCAGGGCATAGTGGGGCGCGTCGATCTGGACGTAGCTGGCGCCCAGGCGGGCCAGCTCCTCGACCTCGTCCCGCAGGACCTTCACGACGTCCGCGAGGAAACTCTCGAGGGTGGCATAGGCGGCCTTGGAACGCTCCGGCGACCAGAAATTTGCGAACAGGCCGGGGCTGGGCAGCGTGACCTTCGCGATCCGGTTGGTTCGCGCCCGCAGGTAGGCGAACTCCTCCGCGGATAGGTGTCGCTTGCGCCTGAGCTTTCCGATGACGCCCAGGTCGGCCGGCCGGTCGCCACGCGCAGGCCCGACCGCGTCGTCGCCGTGCCACTCGCCCCACAGAAAGGCGTCGATGTCCCACGCGCCGAAGCCTTCGACGGCCTGGGTCATCTGGCTCTGGAAGGACAGCCGGCGCATCTCGCCGTCGGTGACCACCTCCAGGCCCGCTGCCTCCTGGAGGGCGACGGCCTCATCGACGGCGCGGTCTTCGGTGGTCTTGAACCGCGCGTGCGTGATGCGGCCGGCGGCCAGGTCTTCTTGCGCTTTAAGGAGCGCGGGCGGCCGGAGCAGGCTGCCGACGACATCGGCGCGCGCTGCGATCATGATGGGCTCCCGAAACGCATTATCCTAAATCCGGCAGTTGCCAGGTTCTGAAACCTGGTCCGACGGGGTCGAA
>JBHIDD010000167.1:0-6208 GCA_046759925.1 Kiloniellaceae bacterium | reverse complement strand
CCGTCAAACGGAGACCATCGACGAAGCATTAACATCTCTAACACCTCCTTCTAGCTGGGTTTGGCCGCGCACACCTTTTCCGCGGCCCTCCGTTCCTTCCATACAGAATATAGTCGGCTGCCCAAAATCTGTCAAGTGTCGAGAAGAAAATATTAGCAGAATAGACTCATATTTTTGATAAAAGCTTTATTTGTAATAGGTTATCTGGATTCTCATATGGCTTTGTCCTACCAAAGGCGGGCGGCTTGGTCCCCGGAATTGGCGCCTAGCTTGGGATCAGGGGGGCTGCGGTGGCTACCTCGCACCGGGGGGTCCCAGGGGCACGCACCTTCGGATCATCCCGGATGGCCTAAAGGCATGGGAATCAGTGGGAAGCAATCTGAGGCGACGGCTTAGGGGGAGGCGAGTTGTTTGAGCTCGGCGTAAAGCTCGGCCTTGAGTTCCACACCGATCCCCGGGGAATCATGGGGGCGGGTATAGCCGTCCTCGATGGGGATAAGGTCGGCGAAGCCGCCAAAGGGTTGGAAGACCAGCGGATACGATTCGGAGCCCCCGAGTTGCAGTCCCGCCGCCATGTTCAGGGCGAGCTGGTGCCCCCCGTGGGGAATCAGTCGCCGCCGGGACCACCCATGCTCGGCCACCATGTCGAGGATGCGCAGGTATTCGGTCAATCCGTAGGCGAGCGCCGGGTCCACCTGAATCCAGTCCCGGTCGGGGCGCAGGCCGGCGTGGCGGATGAGGTTGCGGGTGTCCTGCAGGGAGAAGAGATTCTCGCCGGTGGCGATAGGGCCTGTGTATCGTCGGGCCAGCTCGGCGTGCAGGGCAAAGTCGAGGGGATCGCCCGGCTCCTCGTACCAGAAGAGGTCGTAGGGGGCCATGGCTTTGCCATAGGTAATGGCCGTTCTGAGGTCGAACCGGCCGTTGGCATCGACCGCGAGATTCTTTCCGCTGCCCACCACCTCGAGCACGGCCTCGATCCGCCGCCGGTCCTCGTCCAGGGAGGCGCCGCCAATCTTCATCTTGACCACCCGGTAGCCCTGCTCGAGATAGTGCCGCATCTCGTTCTGAAGCGCATGCAGCCCCTTCCCCGGGTAGTAGTAGCCGCCGCCGGGATAGACCAGTACCTTGTCGTCGTACCGGCCGTGGTTGTACCGCTCGGAGAGGAGTCGCCACAATGGCTTCTCCGCGATCTTGGCCACCATGTCCCAGACAGCCATGTCCACCGCACCGGCCGCGACGGCCCGGTCGCCGTGACCGCCGGGTTTCTCGTTCCGCATCATGCAGTCCCAGATCCGCGACGGATCGAAGTTCTCGCCCGAGGCGGCCAGGAGCGACGCGGGATCGGCCTGCATGATCCTGGGAATGAGGCGCTCGCGTAAGATGCCCCCCTGGGCGTACCGGCCGTTCGAGCAGAAGCCGTAGCCGACCACCCTTCGCCCGTCGCGCACCACATCCGTCAATATTGCCACGACGCTCACGGTCATCTGGCTGAAGTCGATGTAGGCGTTTCGGACCGCCGAGCGGATCGGGGCCGCGGTCTCCCGGATCTCAAGGATGCGCATGCACAGCCCTCTCGCTGCTGCTCGCCGGAATCAAAACAGGCTGCCCGTCGGCAGCGGCACGAACAGCATCTGTTTGAAGAGGATGTAAAAGCCGACGACGATGGCGGCACCCACGACCGGATAGACGATGAGCCGGAACCGCGTCCATGGGTCGTACATGGCAAACGCCATGATGATCATGAAGGCGATGAGGCCGGATAGCACGAAGCCGAAGACCGGCATCAGGGCCGTCGCCCCCAGCATGGCCGCGATGAGCCCCACGCGTCGCACCACGGAGCCGCGCTCTTGCGTCCCCGTCTCCGCCCCGGGGCGGACGAGGTTCACGATGATCACCGCCAGCGAGAGAGCGACCATCGCCGCGATGATCGCCCTGGGGAAGACGTACGAGTCGGGGTCAATCATTGTCGTTGTATCGTAGTACAGCACGGCCCCGAGCAGGATGAACAGGGCGGCCATGACCATGCCACCCACGTCGCGGTGTCGCTTACTCGGCTGCATGGGCGAGCTTCTCCCGAAGCCTCAACCGCTCGGCGATGAGCGGATAGAACAGCGAGAGCACGATGAAGAGAATGATCGCGATCGAGATCGGCCGGCCGAAGAACATGCGGAGGACGCTCCCCTTCGCCGTTCCGATGATCCAGCTCTGCACGAACCCCTGCTCGGCGATGCTGCCGAGGATAATCCCGAGCACGATCGGTGACGGCGAATAGCCGAAGCGGTCCAGGATCCACGCGATCGCGCCGAGCGTGATCATGATGTAGACGTCCCAGATGTTGTTACGGATGGCGTACGTGCCGATGACGGTCATGAATGCTACGGTTGGAACGAGCATGGCCTTTGGCACGGCGATGATGGTCCGATAGGCGTACCGGCCGATCGGGAGTCCCGTCGGCAGCATCAGGATGGTCGCGATGAAGAGGCTCCAGACGAAGGGGTAGACGACGTGCGCCTGCTCGGTGAACAGATTTGGCCCCGGTTTCAAGCCTTGAATCAGGAGTGCCCCCAGGATGACGGCGTCCGGGGGAGTGCCCGGGATGCCCAGCACAAGGGTGGGGATGAGTCCGCCCCCCACCGTCGCGTTGTTGGCGGACTCGGTCGCGATGACGCCGTCAGGCTCGCCCTTGCCGAAGCGCTCGGGATGGGGCGAGGACCGTCGCGCTTCGGCATACGAGACGAGGCCGGCGATCGCCCCGCCGGCGCCGGGCAGGATGCCGATGATCGTGCCGACAATGGAGCTCCGCGCCAGGTTGAACTTCGACCGCCAACAGATGCGGAGCGCCTCCCTTAGGCGGAAGCCGCGGGCCTCACTCGCGGGCTTCAGGTGCTTTGCTGGCGTCGCGACGAGGTCGAGGAGCACGGGGATACAGTAGAGGCCGATTAGGGCCGCGATGACCTCGACGCCGCCCAGAAGGATGTGCGTGTCGAAGGTGAACCGGACGTCGGCTGCGACCTCAGCCACTCCCACGGTTGAGAGTAATAGCCCGAAGCAGCCGCCGATGAGGCCCTTTAGGAGCTGTCCCTCCGAGAGGGCGGAGATGAGCGTCAATCCCAGCACGGCGAGCCAGAAGTACTCGGGCGGCCCGAACTTGAGCGCGACCTTCGCGAGCAGTGGCGACAGCGTGAGCAGTGCGACCGCCCCGACGAGCCCGCCCGTCACGCTCACGAGACAGGCGAGCGTCATGGCCAGGTCCCCGTCGCCCCGCTTCGCCATGGGATACCCGTCGAAGGTGGTCGCGATGGCGGAAGGGGTTCCCGGGGTCTTCAGGAGGATCGCCGAGTACGCCCCACCGTAAATGGCGCCCGTATAGATGGCGCCCATCACGATCAGGGCCGCGGTGGGTGTCATGACGAAGGTGATCGGGATCAGCACGGCGACCGCCATGGCGGCCGTGAGCCCCGGCAATGCGCCGACGACCGTCCCCGCGATGACGCCAAAGAGCGCCAGCGAGAAGTGGAGGGGCGTGAATGCCTGCCCGAGAAACTCGAGGCCAGTCATGGGGACGCCGTGCCGGTCCGATCGGCGAATCGTGACTTACTTGATGATCCCGGCCTGGCGCGCGAGGTCCACGTAGAACTTCGTCTTCTCGGCGATGAAGCCGCGCGCCTTCCCGTACGGCACGTTGATGAGCGCGAACCCGTCGTTCTCCATCCGCGTGACAAACTCGGGATCGCGGTTCACCTCGCCCACTATCGTGGAGATCTTCTTGCGGATCTTCTCCGGGGTCGATTTCGGCACGGCGACGCCGCGATAGGCCCCGCTCACGATGTCGAAGCCAAGCTCGCGGAACGTCGGCACATCCGGGAAACGCGCATGTCGCTTCTTCGTGCCGATGGCGAGCATCCGGATGTTTGCCTCGTACTTCGCCGCCGCCGAGCTGTAGTTGGAACCCCCATCGACCTGCCCGCCGATGATCGCCTGGACGGTCGGGCCCGTCCCGCGCATGGCGACATAGGTCGTCTTGATCCCGGCGAGCTTGCTGAACCGCACCTGCAGGAGGTGATTCGCGGTCCCCTTGCCGGATCCCGCGAGGGTGAGCTTGCCCGGATTCGCTTTCGCGTAGTTGATCAGATCCTGGAGCGTCTTGAAGGGGCTGTCCTTCCGCACGATGATCGCGTCGGGCGTGTACTCGAAGATATAGACCACGGTGATATCCCGGGTCTTGAAGCCGACGTTCTTCTGCCGCGGCTTGATGATGATGTGCGGCAGGTTCATGCCCATGATGGTGTAGCCGTCCCCCTTGAGGCTGTTGAGCTGTGCCCAGCCGACCGCACCGCCACCGCCGGGCTTGTACTCGACGACCAGATCGATGCCGCGCTTCTTGAAGAACGGCTGCTGGTGCCGTGCAGTGATGTCGGACTCGCCGCCCGGGTTGAAGGGAATGATGTAGTGGATCGGCTTGTCGGGGTACTTCGCGAGCACGGCGGTCGCGCCAAAGCCGAGTGCGATGACAGCCGCGTACAGCAGGGATTTTTTCAAGGGCGTCTTCATGGTGCGTTCCTCCTTTGCGATAGGGTAACGGACCGCCTCGCGGTTTCTGTGGCCGGACCCGTCCGTTGTCGCCCCGAGAGAACCCCTCCTCGGCACCTGGGTGGGGTTCACGACGTCAACACACGCTGTGTGCCTTTTTCGCTTCGGGAGATGGCGGGATGCCTCGTTCTTGATCGTCGTGAGACCAACATTGCTACCCCTGGCGGGCTACCGCTGCAACGCGGCGTTGATCTTCTCGGCGAGTGCGGACTCGTTGGTGCTGCGCGGAAACTTCTCGATAACCTTGGATTACCGTACGTGAAGTGCGCCCGTATCTTCCACGCTACGCCGGAATGCTACCAGGAGCGGCTTGCCCATGTCAAGGCAAGACGGCACGGGGGGGACGGTGAGGCTCGATCGAGGCGAGTGCCGTTCCAACGTGTGTAGCCTAGTCCGAGCCTCACAGTTCGGCCCGCTTCCTCGGTTCAGTGAGGGGCAGGTGTTTGGGGAAAGTAGTTGGAACGGCACTAGCCCCGTGGCTGGGGGGCCGCCGTGCCGACCTCGAGGCGGAGCAGGCGGCGGGCCCCCGCCTTCAGATCATCGAGGATGGCGCACAGGCAGGGAATCAGGATGAGGGTGAGAATCGTGGCGAACGAGAGCCCCCAGACCACAGAGATGGCCATGGGGGAGAGGAACCTGGCCTGGCCGCTGGCGAAAAAGGCCAGGGGCATCAGGCCCCCCACCGTGGTGATGGTGGTTAGCAGCACCGGTCGGAGACGGGCCACTCCGGACTGCAGGATCGCCTCGTCGCGGGGCATCCCCTCGTGCCGGGCCCGGTTGATGAAGTCGACCAGGATGAGGGAGTCGTTCACGACCACTCCGGCAAGCGCAACCAGCCCCATCATGGAGAGGAAGCTCAGGGGCTCTCCCATGAGGAGGTGGCCAATGACTACACCATCCAGGGCGAAGGGGATGGCCGCCATGACAATGAGGGGTTGACTGAACGACTTGAAGAGCGAGCCCAACAAAAAGTAAATCAGCAAGAGGGCGATGAGCGAGATCTGCGGCAGGGCGGCGAGCGATTCCTCCGCCTCCTGTCGCTCCCCCTTGATGACGACCCGGTAGCCCGGAAATTGGCTCCCCACATCGGCGAACTTCCGTTTCAACTGCGCGGCGACCTGGTAGGCATTTGCCTCCTGGGTATCCACGTCGGCCAGCACCGTGATCGTCCGCTTCTGATCGTCCCGGCGGATCTTGCTGGTGCCGATCGCCGTCTCCAGGCGGGCAACGTCGCGGAGGAATACCCGCTCTCCGGAGGGCAGGGTGAGCTTCATGCCCGCCACGGTTTCCAGGTTGCGGCGGGCGGCCTGGGGGAAGCGAACGACGATCGGCACGTCCTCATCCCGCCGCTGAATCGTAGAGGCCTCCACCCCCAGGAAGGCCTGCTGGACCTGGCGCGCGATCTGGCCCAGGTCCAGGCCGAGGGCGCGCGCCTCGGGGCGGAGGGTGATCTGGACCTCTTCCTTCCCCTCGGAGAAATCGTCCCGGACATCTTGCACCCCCGGGATGCCCCGCAGGAATCCCTTCACCTGCTCGGCCAAGGTCCGGAGGACCGGGATCGTCTCCCCCACCACTCGCGCCTCGATGGCCGGTCCCCCGGGACCGGCCTGGGTCTTCA
>JBHIDD010000166.1:0-6225 GCA_046759925.1 Kiloniellaceae bacterium | reverse complement strand
CTAGAACTCGTGGCTGGCCGATCGAGACCGCGCCGTCCAATGGATCGCCGCTCCCTCGTCCGGGGCGCGTGACCGTCGACCCGGGGCGATGCTGCGGCGCTGAGCGGGTCGCCGCCGCGAGGGGGCGCGCAGGACCGTCTCCGTAACGGACGTGCAACCCCCGGAGGCGCGCCGGCGCGGCATCTTTGCGGCAGTAAGGTGATGGAACGCTTGCTCCTGCTGATTCCGACCACGTCGTATCGGGTCGGCGATTTCCTCAAGGCTGCGCGGCGGCTCGATGTCGAGGTCACCGTGGGGGCCAACCGACGCCAGGTGCTGGAAAAATATTCGCAAGGTCGGACCGTCACACTCGATTTCAGGGATTCGGAAAAGGGCACGAAGCAGATCGTCGACTTCGCCGGCCGGTACCCTCTCCAGGCCATCGTGGCGGTCGACGAAGAAACCACGGTGCTCGCAGCCAAGGCCTCCGAGGCCTTAGGCCTGCCACACAATTCACCCAGCTCGGTCGCGGCCGCCGCGAACAAATATCGATTTCGAAGGGCTCTCGCGGAAGCCGGCCTCCCGTCACCAGGGTTCGCCCTCGTGTCCCTCGAGGATGACCCTGCCGAGGCGGCCCGTCGATTTGATTATCCCTGCGTCCTCAAGCCGCTGGCGTTCTCCGCCAGCCGCGGCGTGATCCGGGCGGACGATCCGGCGGCGTTTGCCGCCGCGTTTTGCCGCATCGGAAAGCTCCTGAACGACCCGGACGCCAGGTCTCCGGCCGGCACCGGCGATCACCTCCTTGTCGAAGATTATGTCCCGGGAACGGAGGTGGCATTGGAAGGCCTGTTGGATCGCGGCCGCCTCGAAATCTTGGCACTTTTCGACAAGCCCGATCCGCTCGAGGGCCCGTTCTTTGAGGAAACCATATACCTCACCCCCTCGCGATTGCCCGCTGTGGTTCAGCGCGCGGTGACCGCCACAACGGCTGGGGCGGTGACCGCGTTGGGACTTCATGATGGTCCGATTCACGCAGAGCTTCGGATCAGTGAGACTGGGCCGGTCGTCATCGAGTTCGCCGCGCGATCGATCGGGGGCCTGTGCTCGAGAGTCCTGCGATTTGGGGTGGGCATCTCGCTCGAAGAGCTCATCCTTCGCCATGCCCTCCGGCTCCCGATAGGGTCGCTCGAGCGCGAGGCCCGGCCCGCGGGGGTCATGATGATCCCGATCCCCCGGGCCGGGCGGTTGCGGCATGTCCGCGGCCTTGCGGGCGCGCGCGGCGTGCCCGGCATCGAGGACGTGACGATCACGATTCCCCTGGGACAAGTGCTCGTCCCGCTTCCGGAGGGAAGCAAGTATTTGGGCTTCATATTCGCCCGGGCAAAGACGCCGCAAGCGGTCGAGGCGGCGCTGCGCGACGCCCATAGCCGGCTCGAGTTCCGGATTGAAGCATGAGGGTGGCTCAACCGGAGCCCATTCTCCGCCATGTGTGGGGGCGTGGTTGGCGGTCAGGCCCGCCGGGCCCAGCGTCCCTCACGAGGAACGGGCGAGCACCACGACGGTGCGGTGAAAAAGCGGCCACCGCGCGCGGAACCCCGCGATCATGAGTGAACCGCGCCCCACCGGTCGCGCGCCATGTTGAGCACGGCGCTCGCGGAACCACGCGATCATGAGGCAACCGCGCCCGGCTCCATGGCCTCGGGTTCCTCCGCGTAAACCGTGCCGCCGCGGTGCAGGCGCTGGGCGACGCTTGCGGTCTGGAACTGAGACCGCTGGGTCGGCGCGTGCGCGGCGAGGAAGCGCGCGACCGCGATGAGGATATGGTGGCCCTCTTCCGCGCCATGCCCTTCCTCGAACTGCCGGAGCCCGGCCTCCAGCATCTGATAGGCGTGGAACCCCGCGTCCTCGCGCAAGAGCGCCCGGGCCAGGTTGGCGATCAATGGCTCTGCCGGGTGGCCGAGCCGCAGGTACCTCGCGACGATGCGGGCAGCCGGTTCGATCTGCTGCTGGCGGTCCATGGTGTCCAGCAGCATTTGGCAAAGGGCCTCGGCGTTCTCGGGAAGGTCGTCTAAGGGATCTTCTTTCTCGCCCGGCAGGCGCGCCGGGGGCACGTTGAGGTAGCGGTTGATGTAAAGGGCCATGGCGCCGTGGAACACCCCGCGCAGGGCCTCTCCGTCGACGGCCCGCTCGTCCTTCCCGTCGCTCGTCAGGCGTTTCAGCAACTGATGCAGGGCGTTGGCGTAGGTGAAGCTATGGTGGGCCGAGTTCCAGTCCGAGAACTCGTTGGCGGAGCCGAATCGCGCGACCCGCAGCGCCGCGGCGTAGGCGAGCGCTCGGCTCAGGTCCGTCGCCGTCGCGCCGGTCTGGATGGCATCCTTCAGGGCGCCCGCGATCGCCTCGGGATCGTCGGCAAGGATTTCGCGGGCCAGGGCGGTATGACCATTCCAGGTTCCCGCCCCGGCTTGGCCCTCCATGATCATGCTCGGCAGGTCCGCATAAGCCCTTTCCAGAATCGGCACGAGGTCGACCGGGTGGCGCCAGGCGTTCGACTCCTCGCGGTCTTTGGCCATAACCATCTGGCCGACCACCGCGGGCAAGACGGCATCGGCATGCTCCCACCCGATCAGGTCGAGGCACTCGAAGGCCTTGTTGATGAAATCGAGGGTATGGCCGCCATCGGCGTAGGCCCGGTCGGTGGTCGCAGACAGCAGGAGGTCGGCCAGATCCGCAGGCCGGGCGCCCGCGCCGATGGCGGTGAGAAGGGTACGTTCGGCGCCGTCGCGGTGGCGCACAAGCGTCCAGTGCCGGAGCCAGCGTTTCAGGGTCTCCAAGGGCGGTGCGTGATCGCCAAGCTTGCCGCGGTCGCGGCGCGGCGCCTCGCCGTCGCAGTCCGAAGCCACCCGCCGGATGCCCTTGTAAAGGGCGAGATAAGTTTCCGTTTCCGGCAGGGCCGGGATGAGATTGGCAAGCGCCGTGAGGACGGTAAGCCCCGAGCCCCAGCCGTCCCGGTACTGGGACCCGAACAGGGCGGCTTCGCGGACCATCTCCCGGTAACTCACCCCGGTCCCCTGCAGGCCGAGCACCGACTTGCCGATCACCAAGCCCAGGTTGTGCGCCATGCCATCGTGCAGGCGGCGGCGCCAGTGGGCGGTCTCGTCGGGATGGCCGCATTCGCGCGCGACCCAGACTTCGCCGTCGCGCACTTGCACCTCGCACTTCGGCACGTCGTCGGCCCATAGATCGAAAGTGCCGCCGCTGCTCAGATCGAAGCGGGCGTGGTGCCAGTGACAGGTGAGGATCCCGTCCTGGATCGTGCCGCGGTGCAGGGGAAACCCAAGATGGGGGCAACGATTGTCGAGGGCGTGGACCCTGCCGTTGTCGTAGACGACAAGGAGGGGGCAGCGCGTCCCGCTGACGACCACCCGGCCCTTCGCCTTCAGCTCCTCGAGCGTCCCGACGCGGATGAACCGCTTGCTTGCCTTGCCCATGGTTTTATCCCGACAGGCGGGAGAACCGGGCCCACCTGCGCCCCACCCTCGCGGCTGATGGCCCGATTTGCAGCTCCATATGGTGTTGCCCTCCGCGCTCCCGCGCAATGGTTTCTTTTCGGCGGACATCCCGATCGAAAGCCGATTAGGTGCGGATCGACGGCCCCGCCAGTTCCATGGGCCGAGATTGACAACCGGCGTTCCCTGCCGAGCGCCGACGATGAACTAGAGGCGCTCGCTCCCTTCCGTCTTGGGCGACTCAGAAACCATCCTCGCGCATCCATGAGCCTTCGAGCGCTTCGTCATCCGAGGCCGGCGGCTCGGCCGTTGGTGGCTCGAAGGCCGGTTTGGCTCGTCTATCAGGAGGTCGTCTTCGCGGCCGGCCAGTCACTGGTTGTCCCGGAGGGCTTGATGGCGCGCCCCGGACGCGGGGCGTTCGCATGCAGGTGCCCCACCGCGGGCCCCGAGCATTGCGCCACACTTCTCATTAAGGTGTGGCATGACCGCGGCGCGGCAACGCACTCCGGGCTCAGCCAAGCCGCGACGCGGGCCCCGACAGGAGGGTCTGGAGTTCGATGTCGACCTGACGCTTGGCCGCGAATTCGGATCCCTCCATGACATTGAGCAGGTAGTGCATCAGCAGGTCCGGCAGCGGGTGGCGTTCGAGACGGACCTGTCGCCCCTCTAGAGACAGCGCGTATGGCGTGCCGTATCTGCGGGAATAGGCACGCACGTAGAAAAAGCTTTTCGTGTGCGGGATCCAGCCGACCAGGGCGGAGGCGGCGATCCGGTGCGCCATGTCCGCCGCCCCCGCGGCCTTCGGGCCGGATAACAGACGGACCGACTCGGCGTCGAATTCAAATCGATACCAGCTGGCTGCGCCATCGGGGAAAACGACCGCAATGGCATAGCGGGCCAGGTGGCGGCGATAAAGGCTCACCACATCGTCGTCGTGCCGGTAGCCCTTGCGGGCGTAATGGCCGATGCCGTCGGTGACGAAGGAGTCGGTGACCCGCGTGAGGGTTTCCCGAGAATAGCCGTCGGGGTTGGGATCTATGAGCTCGGGTACGGGAGCCGTCGGATCGAAGCGAATCAATGCGCTGTCATCCTCGACCAATCTGGCGACGTCCGAAGCCCCGGGACGATGGCTCACGCCCTCGCGACCAAGTTCGAAAACATCGCCAGGATTCATGATTTCTATGGCACCCGGAAAGCCGAGCCGTTTTAGGTCAGTCACGAAGCGCTCGCGCGAAATAGGAAAGACGAATGAATTGAGCCAGGCATGATCGGCGCAAAATCGGAATCCGGCGGCCCCGGGTGCGATCATGCGCGGGTCAACTCGTATCACGTTTTCCAGGTTCCGCCGGTGCGTCTCGTGCGGGAAGCTGGTTGACTGGCCGTCAAAATATTCGAAGTTCTGACCGGCATACATGGCGAACAGGAGATCGACACCGCCAAACCGGTCCTTGATCGCTTCGATGGTTTCGGCGGAAAGGAAACTGTCCACCTGGTTCCAAAAAGTCCCGGAGCTGTCCTTGAACACCATGCCGAACTCCCGGACGGTTCGGACCTCCGATTCGGTGGGGTAGAGTTCAAACCGCTCGGAGAGAATCGGGCCCATGGGATGGACCGGATGGATCCGCTCGAACCCCAGTTTTTGCAGCGCATAAGCGAGCAGGGGATCGGCAGGGATGATCACGTCGCAATCCCGCGGGACCCGGGCCAGGGACACCAAATCGAAGTGGTCCGGGTGACGGTGGGAGATGATCAAGGTGTCGACCGGCGGAAGCCACTCCGTATGGACCACCCGCTTAGGACACGACACGACCGCGCCTTCTTCGAATGGATCGAAGAACACCGGATCCATAAGACAGACGGCACCGTCCATCTCGACCAGGACGGACGCATGACCCAACAAAGTAACTTTCATCACGAATGCCAGCCTCTGCCGGTCGACTGCGTGACGGCCGGACGCGTGATCTGACCCAAGCGCCGACGGGACGGTCGCCCGCAGTACCCTGACACGTGACCACCGCTTCAAAGCGCGGTCACGGCGACCTTAGCACAGTACGGTGCCTGCAAGAACTTGGGCCGGTCAGCCCAAGGTTGTCGTCCAGCCGCCTCCGTGGAGGCCTTCACGGGCGCTGGCGGAGCCAGGACAATCTCCGACGTTCAGGGCGTCATGCCCCGAGCCGCCTTCTCCGCCTCGGTGTAGAAGGGGTCGGCGTGGATGTCCTCTCGGCGCAGTCCGCGCCTCGCCAACATCGCCACCGTCGCCTCGACCATCGCCGGCGGTCCGGCGAGATAGGCGTTGAAGCCGTCGAAGTCGGCGAAGTCGGCGGCCGCCGCATCGCTCACGATGCCGGTGCGCCGCCCGGTCGGCCCGCTGGGATCTGAGAGAACGGGAACGAAACGGAGATTGGGATACCTCAGGGCGAGGGCCCGAAAATGCTCTTCGAGGTATATGTCGGGCTCGTCCCTCACGCCGAAATAGAGATGGATGTCCTGTGTCGTGGCCGCGACCAGGGCGGTCTCAACGATGGATTTGATCGGCGCAAGGCCGGAGCCGCCGGCGATGGCGAGAATCGGCCCGGTGTGGTCTTTGCGCAGCCAAGCTCCGCCATAGGGTCCTTCGACCTTCACCCTGTCGCCGAGCCGCAGCTCGCGCGCGACATAGCCGCTCGCGCCGTCGTCTCGGATCCGGCGGATATGGAATTCCAGCGTCGCCTGGTGCGGACAGTTGGCCATCGAATAATCG